>DAOVKD010000052.1 GCA_030631975.1 Candidatus Woesearchaeota archaeon | reverse complement strand
TTAACCTCCTGCTTGACAAAACCGCTTTCTTTAATAGAGACATTAGCATCAGCTTTTATTATGCCTGTATTAATATCAAATATGCCCAGGTAACTTAAAATAGTTATCAGCTGCTTCATGAAATCCCTGGCCTCTTCTGCGCTTGAAAGCTCAGGCTCTGTGACTATCTCCACTAAGGGGTTTCCGCTTCTGTTGTAATCAACAAGAACATAAGCGCTTTCCTGCATCCCTTTTGGATGTATTAATGCAGCAGGATCTTCTTCCATATGAACCCTTGTAATGCCAATTTCCTTGCCTGACCTTAATTTCAGGCTTCCACCATTACCCAAGGGAATTTCATATTGTGTTATCTGATAGTTTTTAGCCATATCAGGATAAAAATAAGACTTTCTGGAAAAAATCAATTCCTTACTGATTTTACAGTTCAATGCCAGGCATAGCTTAAGCGCAAATTCAAGCGCTTTTTTATTCAAAACAGGCTTGCTGCCAGGCATTCCTAAACAAACCTCGCATGTCCTTGTATTAGGCTCTTCACTTCCTTTAGTTGGGCAGCCGCAAAACAGCTTTGTATCTGTATCCAGCTCAACATGGCATTCAAGCCCTATCATTACATTGCCTTTCATAAAGACCCAAAATAAAATTATTTAAAGTATTATTTAAATATTTGTTTATTATATAAACTTGTTAAGTATATAGTAAGGGCTGTGCCTTTTTAGGGGAGGCGGGTGGGAAAAAGCATGCAATGACTGCAATTAAAATGCTGAGTATCATAACCCTATGGTATATACCAAATGATATCGAGATGCAGCATTTTGTCTCGCCCTGCATGCGACGTAGTTGCATGCCCGCTTGCAGCATTGCTCTGGCACAGCCCTTTATGTTAAGAGTATACTTAGGAACTGCACTTAACATTTATGAAAGAGTGCATTAAGCTATTATTCTCAAAAGCCAGATGTGCAGCATTTTGTGATACGCAAGGGCTTATAGTTATTTTTTACTAGAAAGTCACTACAAAAATCCAAAAGTTTATAAAATATGGACTATTCTCGTTTTCTGAGGTAATATCAAAATGGAGCCTGGAAATGAAGGTATTGATTTGAAAGTTCTTATTGCGTTAACTGATACACCCGCATCAAGAAGAGGAAAAATTTTGGATGTTGTTGGATATCTTGAAAAGGAATTAAAAGAAACAAATGAACTATGCCTATTTTCAGGTTCTCCAATAGTTATCTATAGGGGTGTGGAATACAAACGAACATCAGACAAGACGTACATGATGCAAAGATTTCCTGATGAAGAACTATACATGCCAGTTAGAGAGTTCGTGTATAACAGATCTGTAAAGTAAATGGATATGAAATATAAAAAAGTTTTCTAAATATTTTTTGGCAACAAATAGTTTAGTATCAGTATTTATTTCAACATGCGCTTCTAAGCCAATTATTACATTACTACCGGATTTTTTCATATTTACAGATATTTTAAAGTGTTATTTAGATATTTAACTAGCTAACGCCAAAATAATAACAAAAATTTATATACTATTTGTTTAATTAGTATGTAATGCAACAACGTGGTTTTGAGACAAACAAATACCTAAAGGAACAGACAAAGAGAATTCTAGAAAGAGTCAGCAAATTTGAAAAACTCTACCTTGAATTTGGCGGCAAGCTATGCTATGATCTGCATGCAGCAAGAGTTCTTCCAGGATATAAGCCAACAACAAAAATAGACTTGTTAAAAAAGTTGGGAGACATAGAAATAATTTACTGCATAAGTGCAAAAGATATTGCAAAAGGCCGTGTAAGACGCGATTTTGGACTTGCTTATGATAACCAGACACTAAAAGATATTGGCGACATTAAATATTTTGGGCTTAAAGTTGATTCTGTTGTAATAACAAGATACAGCAATGAGCACTCTGCCAGCATTTTCAAGAAAAAATTAGAGAACTTTGGAATGAAAGTTTATGTGCATAAGGAAATTGAAGGTTATCCTTATAACATTGATAAAGTAATAAAAGGATATGAAAAACAGCCTTATGTAAAGACAAAAAAGAAACTTGTAATAGTAACTGGCGTAGGCGGCAGCTCTGGAAAAATGGCCCTCTGCTTGAGCCAAATATACCATGAAAGAAAAAAAGGAATTAAAACAGGATTTGCAAAATTTGAAACATTCCCAATCTGGAATTTAACCTTGAATCATCCTATTAATGTTGCTTATGAAGCTGCAACCGCCGACTTAAAGGATATAAACCTTGTGGATATGTTCCATGAAGAAGCATATGGCATTACAGCTATAAACTATAATAGAGACATTGAAAATTTCAACATACTAAAAAACCTTATGAAAACTATTACGCATGAAAAAGATGCCTTTGGCTATAAAAGCCCTACAGATATGGGAGTTAATATGGCTACAGTCGGCATAGTAAATGACAAGGTATGCAGAGAAGCAGCAAAACAAGAAATCATAAGGAGATATTTTAGGTATTGCAGGGAAAAAGTTGAGGGTATAGAAACCCAGGAAACAATAGATAAGATGGAAAAAATAATGAAAAAAGTTAAGGTTAAGCCAGAAGATAGAAAAGTTGTCAAAGCAGCAAGAAAAGAAGCTTTAGATGCAAAGAAAAAAGGAAAAGGCTTTAATGACATATTCTGTGGAGCTGCCATTGAGCTAAAAAATAGAAAAACCGTAACTGGAAAAAACTCAAACTTGCTTCATGCAGAATCTGCTGTAATATTGAATGCTATAAAAGAACTGTCAAATATTCCCGACGAAATTGATTTGCTAAGCCCGGAAGTCATTAAAACAATATCAAATATGAAAAAAGAATTGCTTGGAAAAAAATCATGCTCTTTAAATGTTGATGAAACATTAATAGCCCTATCAATGAGCTCAGCAACAAACCCGATGGCAAAAACAGCCTTAAAGAAATTAGAAGACTTAGCAGGCTGTGAAATGCACATAACGCACTTGCCAAAACAAGGAGATGAAGCCGGCCTTATTAGGCTAAATATGAACATAACAACAGATGCTAAATTATCATTACTGCCTTATTTTCAGTAAAGCTATTTGCCAAAAATCCCCACAAAAACCTCTTTTGGAATCTCAATTCCAGCCTCAACAAAACTTCTTGCAAGAAAATAGCTATTCCCCCCTTTAAGATTAAACAACCTGCTCAATGTAAAACTATTAAGAAACCCCTCATTTATTTTCAAACTAACTTCCCTGTTATTTTTAATAATTTTTTTGTTGGTATAGTCTATTGTAATGTCCTCTTTATTAATACTGCGCCTAAACAGCTCCCACTCAATCAGCTCCTTAATTATTTTATTTTTATTATTATTTTTCAAATATTGCTCCAGCTCATTGATTTTTTTTAAAATTGTAGAAATCGACATCATTAACCTTATCAAAAGAATGAACCCTGCCTAAATACTTGGTAACCTTCTGCCTGGGACCTTTTCCCCTTCCCTTGACCTTCCGCTTGTACCACTTATTCTCAACAAGATATGCATACTCCTTGCCATCAATTTTCTTAGTCCTGATAAAGCTCATATTGGACTTAGGCACTATCGAATTTATAATATTTTCGTTTTGCAGAAGCCCCAAAACCTCAAAATTTTGACCTTTCAGCCATTAGAATTAACTACCTTATAGCAGACATTTCCTTCTTGAACTTCTCGCTTAGCTTCTTTAACCTGCCAACAGCGCCATTTAAAGCAGCCTTAGGGCTTCTATCCCTATCTGTCTCTAGAATGAACTTTGGCTTGCTCACCTGTGGATGCTTAATAATATAAGTAGCAACCTTGACATGCTCATCATTCCACAACTCGTTTTTCAGAATATTGATATAAGTATGCCCTATTCCATCAATCTCAAAAACCAATCTGTTTTTCTTGTCCTCAAGAACATTGAATTCCATAAAAACCAGCAACTTTATTTTATTTAAAAACCTTTTGATTTTCAATAATTCTTTTTGATTTATAGCAACTGTGCTAAATAATCGTACATCTATTTACAGTTGCTATGTTTGGAAATGGCAACTAAATCCCAGAGGGATATAGGAACGGTAGTGACTATATGTACGAAAATTTGCCATTTCCATTATATTATTATATTTTTTATTTTTATTGATTATATTATCAATTATTGGAATTGTTTTTATTGTACTTTCTCAATC
This sequence comes from Candidatus Woesearchaeota archaeon, assembly GCA_030631975.1. Lineage (GTDB taxonomy): Archaea > Nanobdellota > Nanobdellia > Woesearchaeales > GW2011-AR4 > JACPJP01. Next base: position 1,442 of record DAOVKD010000052.1, on the reverse strand, counting down.
CTGAAACAGCTTACCCTTATCCTCTTTATCCGACGAGTATGATGGCTCATAGTAGCCTTTAACGGAAATTCAAAATCAAGAACATCAGTAATTTTAAATCCATTGTCTCTCGAAAAGGCATCAAGAAACTTTTTCCCCTCACTTTTATGAAAGCTGTACACTACCTTTCCAATCTCAAAAGCTTTCTTTAAAAATATCTTATCCATATGCTTAATTTTAACCCCGAAAGGAGGATTCATTACCACTAAATCCACTTTTTCGTTGAAATCATTGATATCAGAGTATACGAATACATCCTGCCTTACTGTATAACCCTCACTTTTCACTTTCTCAAGGTTCTTTTTAGCTATATCCAGCGCTTTTCTGTCAAAATCAACAAAGTACACCTTCTCTGCCCCTAGAACTAGCAGTCCTATACCCAATATACCATGTCCGCAGCCTAGGTCAACACTCACTTTTCCTATATCTCTCTTCATAAACACATTCCAGAGCACTTCAGCAGCTATTTCAGCATCTGTAGCATACTGCTCAACTCTCACTTTTGGCCCTTTAAAGCCTTGCAACTTAGATAAAAGCACTGCCAATGCCTTTTTTGACCCTGCTACAGCCCTATTGGAACTCTCACTTTTTGCCATTTTTAGCCTATTTTAGCCTTTTTTGGGCTTCAAAAGCCATTTTACAGGCCCTTACTTCCAGCCCGTTTTCAGCCCCATCATATCAACTAACAACCCTTGTTTTAAAAACCTTGATATTCGCAAAAATAGCATCTTATTTGTCGGATTTCTATGACGCCAAAAATAGATGCCTTAAAAGACTTGTTGGATCTCTATGATTTTCCGCAGCCATTTTTTTAAAACAACAAAGGTTTTTGACAATTATTTTTCCAAAATTTTTATTTTAAATTTGGTTTACTTCCCATCCCCTTTTAGTCTCATCCCAAAGCCCTTTCTCGACGGCAAATTTTGAGTCTCAGTCCCATATTAGTCCCATTTGATTCCCAATATAATCCCACTTAATTCCCAGATATTTAAACTTTTCTAGGGTGGCTCATATTAAACCCTCAATTCTTTTATCCTAATAGAAGGATAATTAAATCTTTTTAGATTGAGCAACTATTTCCTTACCTTTGGCTTCCACAATTTTAATTTTTTCTTACACTTTCTTTTTAACGGTCATTTACTTTTTATGTATTTAATTCTGTGAATGCTTGCATAAGCCTTAGCTTTGCAAAGTTATCATTCAAATGCCCATTCAAATAGGATAAGTATTATATAAGAATCTCTCGTCTCAAAAATCTCTTTTAATATACCCTAAAGCAATATGCTCAAGCGCAATACTAAGGGGTAGCCTTTAGGACATCTCATTATCATAATAACTATTTTTTCCGTAATCTTTTTATTTAACACCTCTTTTATAACATCCATTGCTTGCATAAGACCACC
>DAOVKD010000071.1 GCA_030631975.1 Candidatus Woesearchaeota archaeon | reverse complement strand
GGTAATTTTCTTAAAAAGCCTGCATAAAGCAAAAAATTGATTATGTTGCCTATTTTTCTACTTCTTCACCAGCCCTAATCCTGCAAACTGCATAAATCTTTCGATTTCTTTGATTTAATGATGCCTGTAACATACCTAAAAACATCCACTCTAAAATATATACTACATTATATAAAAATACAGCAACCTTTTTAAATGAAAAATCAAACTAAAAAATCCCTCAAATTGATTAAAGGAGGTAATCATGAATTACGAACAAAATAAGGTTGATAAAGCCCTGAACTTTTTAGGAATGTATTCCAGCTTTGAAGAAATAAAGGACAATCTAAGCCTTAATGAACAAGAATATATTGAGCTAAAAGTAAGGGCAAAGCAAAGATACGGCAATGAAGTGTTCAGCAATTAAAGCCCTGCCTCTTTCTTTAATGTTTCCGCCATATCTGTTTTTTCCCATGTGAAGTCAGGATCATTCCTTCCAAAGTGGCCGTAAGCAGCTGTTTTTTTGTAAATGGGCCTTAACAAATCAAGCTTCTCAATAATCCATTTTGGCGTCAAGTTAAAATGCTTTTTTACCAGTTCGATAATTTTTTCTTCAGGAACTTTATTTGTGCCAAATGTATCTACATTAATTGATGTTGGTTCAGCAACTCCTATCGCATAGCTAAGCTGGACTTCGCATTTATCCGCTAAACCTGCTGCTACAATATTTTTAGCAACCCACCTTGCTGCATAAGCTGCAGACCTGTCTACTTTACTGGGATCCTTTCCTGAAAAAGCTCCTCCGCCATGCCTTCCTATGCCTCCATAAGTATCCACTATTATTTTTCTTCCTGTTACTCCTGTATCACCTTCAGGACCGCCAATAACAAACTTTCCGGTAGCGTTTATGTGTATTTTTGTATTTTCATCTAAAAAATTTCCGCAAATGGGTCTTATTACATGCTCATTTATTTGTTGTTTTAATTCGGCTTCAGATATGCCATCTACATGCTGCTGGGCTATGACAACTGCATCCAATCTTTTTGGCTTGCCGTCATGATATTCTACACTTACCTGACTCTTTCCATCAGGTCCAAGACCCTTGACAATGCCCTCTTTTCTTACATATGCAAGCCTTCTTGTTAATTTGTGGGCCAGTATTATTGGAAAAGGCATAAGTTCTGCTGTTTCATTGCTCGCAAAACCATACATCATACCCTGGTCGCCAGCGCCTTGTTCCTTGCTGGTAGATTCTTCTTCAGTAACCCCTTGTGAGATATTTGAGCTTTGGCTATGAATACTTACCCAGACACCAGCATCCTCGCAGTCAATTCCAAATTCAGGATTAGTATAACCAATGTCCTTTAAGGTACTCCTCACAATCTTAGGCACATTTGCCCAGCCTTTTGTTGTTACTTCACCAGCAACATGAACTGTTCCGGTTGTTGTTAAACACTCAATTGCAACTCTGCTTTTAGGATCCTGCATGATTAAATCATCTAATATAGCATCGCCAATCTGGTCACATATTTTGTCCGGATGACCTTCTGTTACACTTTCAGATGTATAATATTCCACTTTTACCATTCTTAAATCACCTTGTTTGTTTTTTAGAAAATACATTATCATCTAAGAATAGAAGATTTAGCATTTTACCATATAATATGGGGATTATTATAAAAAGCTTATTGATAAAAATATTCCGAAAGGAATAAATACTATTGCTAGTTTTCCTGCTGTATGCCATATGAATTAAGTGAAATTAAGAAAATCAGGAAAAGCCTTGGCTTAACACAGGCAGGCCTGGCTAAAAGAGCAAATGTTTCCCAAAGCCTAATTGCAAAAATAGAGTCTGGAAAGATAGATCCAACTTTTACCAAAACTAAAAAAATTTTTGAGGCTTTAAGTGATTTAGAGAATAAAGAGGAAGTAAAAGCTGAAGAGTTGATGAATAAAAAGATTATTTGTGTAGCGCCTGGCAATGATATTAAGCAGTCAGTAAACAAAATGAAAAAGTTTGGCATTTCCCAGATGCCTGTAATAGACAAGCATAGGGTAGTTGGACTTGTATCAGAATCAACTTTATTGAACGCATTAATGAGTAAAAAACACAAAAAAATAGCTGATATAATGGAAGAAACTCCACCAATAGTCTCAAAAACAGCCTCTATTCAAATAATTTCAAATTTATTAAGGCATTACCCTATGATTCTGGTATCTGAAAGCGGCAAATTAACCGGGCTGATAACAAAAGCTGATTTAATTGCTAAGTTGTACAAGGGGTAGTATTTTCCACAGATTTCTTGGCAATAAAAACCTAATAAAAAGTCTGATTTCTTGAATTAATAAACTAAATCAGCTTCACACCCCCTAACTTCCCAAACCTATACATCTTGTCAGCGACAATAACAACATCAAAATTTCCCAGATTATCTTTCAAAAACGGACTTAGAAGCTCTTCTTTAAGGACATCAGTTCCTTCTGTGACTAAATTAAATGAAGGCTGCACTATTAGATTTTTACTTTTCCACTTGCCTATCAAATAAGCTTTAAACAGCTCTGACCTTGGCCATTTCCTCAGGGAAACAGCAGGATGCTCATGGCCGATAATAATGGTAGAAACTTCTTTTAGTAGTTCTTTATTAGGCAGATTATTTCCATGCATTACCAATATCTTATTTTTTAATTTATTTTTATTAATTATTTTTACATTGTTTTTGTTTTGAATACTATTTTTCCCATTAATTAATTTTTTCATAGAAATGCTTTGCATTTCTAGGACACCAAAAATTGCCTTGCAATTTTTGCGTGTATTGTATTTTTCGATTATTGAATATTTTTTATTGGACTCATTAATCATTGGACTAATTAAATAATGCTGCAAAATGTGAATGTTCCTCTTCTCTGCTATTGGGCCTAAAATAGTGTCATGATTGCCCTTAATAAGTATAATTTCCCTGCAATGCTTGCCAAAATAATCAAGCAATTTTAGGGTATGACGCCATTCTTGAGCTGAAATTGCGCCGAATTCGTGCTTTAGGTCTCCATTAATTATTATTTTTTCAATTTTCTTGTTTTTTAATTTTTTGAATATTGAGTTTAATCTGCTCATAATTTCCTGGAACTGAAATCTAGGAACCATTAGTCCCTGCTTATTCAAAGCCTCTTCATAACCAATATGGAAATCTGTAACTATTAGGGTTTTATTGGTATAAATTGCCAGGTCTGTTAGCTCTACACCATTAAAAATCTTCATAGAAAGGAGGTATTTGGCATTATTTAAATAAACTATTATTGGGCTGTGCCAGAGCAAACTTTAGACAAAATGCTGCATCTTGATACCCTTTTGCATATATCAGTTAGCTAAGATACACAACATTTTAATTTCAGATTAAACATGCTTCTGCCCACCCGCCTCCCCTAAGTTAGGCACAGCCCTTTAATAAACTAAGAATGGGGATTAAGAAAAGAATTTTGTAGAGATATAAATAAGTTATTAGAAAAAAATAAAAAAAGAAAAAGAAGCCTTTACTCAGGGTTCTGTCCTAATACCCATATATCCTTTAATCCAACAACTATTGTTGCCGGGATAACAAAGGCTAGGACTTGGGTAAAGACACCGCTTAGGTATGGTCCTATAATTTGTACTCCGCCAAGAGTTTGTGAACCATTTCCGACAAATGCGGCTAGCATCAACACTACTGCTACCAGCATAAACTCTTTGGTTTCTTTACCAGTTACGTTTATGAACCCTACTATTAGTCCAAGTACAACTAACAAAGATGTTAGCCATGCTGCGGATGTTCCTAATGTAGCCACTGGTACAAGGCCAAGTACGACTGCTATGATTACCCCTCCAATAAAGGAATAATGGCCGATTTTTTGTTCCATTTGGTTTTTCACCTCCATAGATTTTTATTTTATTATATGTGCCTGCTTATAGGCATTGATTATCAATACTATCATAGTAACTATATAAACTTTTCGGTTATTGATTATCAATAATAGTAATCTTTATATATAACCAACACTTGTGTCTTCTTTACAGCCTTAGTGTATGCATATTAAGATGTTTAACTTAGAAATTGAGAAGAAAATTGTAGATTTTATCAAGAAAGGTCCTTTAGGTGTTACTTCTTCAGATATTGCTAATTATATAGGCCTCAATAGAATGACTATAACTAAGTACTTGGCAATCATTAAAGAGAAGGCTTTAATCGATTTTAAACCGTTCGGAATGGCTAAATTATGGTTTATTCCTGTAAATCTAAGTAAAGAAAGCTTTTTGAGTAAAATAATGGCTAATGTGGCTGTTAATATGCCCAAAGATGAGTTTAAAACCATTTCTGAAAAAGCAGGAATAAGCCTTGGAGAAGAGATTTATAGCATGTACCTGAAGTTTTATGGTGTTAATAAGTTGAGTTTTGACCAAATTTCAGATGCTTATGCAGATATTGGAAAAAAGCTTGGCGGTAATTTCAAAACCAGATTAGCAAATGAAAAAATTTCTATTGAGATTGCGAAGTCGCCTTTTGAAAGAGGCAGTGCTTTATCAATAAATAAAATTTTAAGCGTAGTTTTCGCAAAGATAGCTTCCATTAACTGGGGTTATGCAAGAGCGGTTGTTTCAGAGCCAAAGGAAGATGGGAATGTTGTTATTGATGTTTATTTGAACAGGGAAGAGAAATGATTATAATAACAAAAAACATAAAATTATTATATACCTGTTTTTTAAAAGAGTATTATGAAAAAGAGGTGCTTAATAGATAGAAGAGGGTATTTTTTTCTTATTGATTCCATAATTGCTTTGGGAGTTCTTGCAGTCGGAACATTTTTGATATTTGCATTATACACTAACGTTCCATCAAAAGTGGAAGTAGCAATTCTGTC
>DAOVKD010000057.1 GCA_030631975.1 Candidatus Woesearchaeota archaeon | reverse complement strand
GGGCTTCCTACAATGATTAATGCATCTAACTTGCCGTTTGTTACAAAAGGCTCTAAATAAGCTGATTCATTCCTGAACTGAGAAATTTTTTGTGTTTGCTGCAGTTCTTTAAATTTAACAATAAAAGCAGGCTCTGTCAGGATATAGTAATTTGCAACCGCGCCTTGTTTTGTCTCTTTTTTTGCAATTTTGATTATACCTGCTTTCTCCAGATTTCTTATATGATAATACACTTTTTGCTCATGCACTTTCAGTTCTTTGGCAATATCCGCGGGATATTTTGCCTCTTCAGAAATACATTTAATGATTTTTTGCGCTAATTCAGTCCCGAGATTCTTCAAACTATTAAATTTCAGCTCTTTTGCAGGCAAAGAATAAATTTCGTTCTTGTCTTTTTCTATGACAAACATTTAAATAACCACTAAAACTTTATTTTTAATAGATTTATAAAGAATTCTTTACTATATTTAAGGTTTGCTGTTTTTAGAATCTTAACAGAAACATGCAGACAGTTAAAAAAAGAGATGCTGCCTTTCTTTGTTTGTTTAGTTTTCGGTTCTTATGCAAAAAATGAAGAGAAAAAAGGATCTGATATCGATATACTCTTTTTAACATTTTTCCCAAAGGCTGAAAGGGTAATCAAAAAGATTTTAAATAAAATCAATGCGCCTTATCAAAAGAAGTTTCATGTTGCAGAACAAGATATCCTGAATTTTATTAAAGATTTAAAAAACATGAATAAGCTGAGTTTAGCAACTGAAATATACAAGGAACCGCCAATAGTTTTTTACGGTGATGATATTTTTTTCAAAATGATGGTTAGGGCTAATGATGGTAATCTTAAATAAAGACCATGCAGAAATTGAAGTTCAGAAGTATAAAGCAAATGATAAAATAAAGATAATGCTTCCTGACGAGACTTGGACCAAACACCATTTTAGTAAAGCTGATTATAACCTTAGAACTGCGAGAATTAATTTTAATCTGAATGAACATCAGGATTTTATTAAAACGTTGGAGAAAGTTACAGAATTTTCTGAATTGATTTCTAAGATGATAGTTTTTCGTTAATAGCCTTCAAGTTGCTGAGAATAATCTGCTGCAAAACCTGGCCAAGCCTATTGTCATCTCGTTTCTTAGCCCCTTTTGTTGAAAACACATATTCTTCAAGCAGGCCAAGAGGGATATCAAGTATTGGAATGTTCTGTGCTCTTAGTAAGTGGAAAGTAATGAGCCTCGTGGTTCTGCTGTTACCGTCTTCAAATGGATGAATATGCTGGAATTCATTATGAAAGTATGCTGCAAATTCCAAGATTTTCTTCAATGGATTTCTTTTTCTGCTTATGAACTGATTATATTTTTTTAGAAGTGCTCCTAGTTTTGGTTCAATTTCATTTACTTTAGCTGCTTTAAAATCTGGGTTTCCTAATATGCCTACTGCTCTTTTTCTAATCTTGCCGGCAATTCTTGGCCTGTGAGCCATTGCAAGCCTATGGTAATTCAAAATCGTTTCTTTTGAAATTGGTCTTCTCTCTTCAGCATCCTGGTTCATCTGAGTAATTGCCTTCTGATAATTTTGAACTTCATTAACACTCTCTGTCATATAATCTTTGGGCACAATATGATCCTTCAACAATTTGATAGTATCAGGCAGCGTGATGGGATTCCCTTCAAGGCTCAAACTATGATGAATAAACCGTATCTCATAATCATTCACAATTCTCCTGAACCTTGCTTCATTAGCAGTTCGTAATTTTCGGAATCGTTTGAGTTCTCTATCAATTTCATCAAAGTATTCATCAGGCCTTGCTCTAGCAACAAAGGCTTTCTGACCAAAATAAGCAGTCGTATCCCTAAGAAAAGAGTTATAAGGAATTGTTGCTGTTAGTGGTTTTTTTGATAAGGTTATCGCCAGACCGCTCTTTGCAAGGATATCAACATATTTAGAGAAAGTCCTTGGATCCAAATCAAAATCCTTCACAGCAAATCTCTTTTTCAAGAAAGCTTTGCTTATGAATACAGCAAGATTCTTATCAATAAGCTCATTATAGCTTATATCATTCTTCAAACAGAATTTTATCATTTGGTATAAGAGATCATTCATCTCATTTCTGACAACCTGAAAACCATATTCATTCTTCACAATAATATCCTGCTTTTTCAGATCCAGAAGCATGTTATAGATTCCATGATAATCAATATTGCTTTTCTTGAACATGTTAACAACTTCTTGAGGCTTCAAAGGGCTGCCTTTTTTATACATGAATTCAAAAACATCATATTTTGTTACCATATTCTCACCCTAAGCGTTTATACTTAATAAAAGTTTCTATTCTGCATTAAAATATAAGGATTATTTGTAAAACTATGTATTATATAAGGATGTGATATGAAGTGTATTCTACATTGATTTATAACGAATAGTTATTTTTTTGTGTATTTTTTAGCATAATAAACACAATCCCTGCACTTATTCCTGCACAACCCGTATTGGATTAAGGTTTTCTTTTTTGGAGGTTTCTTAACTTTTGTTTCACAGGTTCCTGTATACCTTATAGTTATGCAGTTATAATGTGTTATAATGGAAATGGCAAATGGCACAAAAATTTAGAAGCAATTAACCAAAACACAGAATTACCAATTATTTTAGCTTTTCTTAAAATTGATGCTTATTTTCAAAAGATTTATTCTTTCTTTAAATCCCTGGCTTTTTTATGAAGCCTTTCAGCCTTTTTATTATTGCCTTTTTCAGATGCTTTCTCAGCCCTTTTATGGAAATTATCCGCTCTCTTGGAAGCATCTGCTCCAAGCATTCCTCCATAATTGCTGTAGAAAATAAATGATATTGCAATAATTACAAGCATGAGAACTGTTAAATCAAGATAAATATTTCTTCCTCTGGTTTTGAAAAAATCTTATTTCCTAATAATTCTATCTAATTGTTAATAACACCTTTAGTGTCTTTAAGCATATCCTGACATATTCCAAGGAGTTCTTCGACTTTTTGTTCGTCAATCTCTATGATAGGCGTATATTGATACTTTTCACGCATTGGCATTAGCGTTTCTTCCTCTTTTTCCATAGTATTAGATTTAATATATCGCATATGCCTTCCAAAATCCTCATCAATTTTTTTATCTTTTTAAATTTTCAAGAATCTCGCTTTGATATTTCTTTGGGATATGCTTTTCCAAATCTTTGATATCAATCATAAAACTATTTGGTTTTTGATTCCAATATTCTTTGCATTTGTTGAACACGCGTTCTTTTCCCTCAATTTTTATTTTCAGAGCGTTTTCCACTCTGCAAAGCTGTTCATACACAAAAAATATCCAAGTTACGCCTTCTCTTTTTTGCAAATCGCACTCTTTGAAAATAATTTGCCAGTCTGTGCCTTCTCTTAACAGCCGCTCAATGTCAGGAATGTCTTTTACTCTGTCAGACAGGCATTTTAGCAACAATATGTCCGTATTTGACGCTAAGTCTGCAGTAAGTTTTTCCTTCTTTTCATAAAGTTGCGCTCTTTTTACCATTCGCGGAGAGAAGTCTAACATGCCTACGATATTTTTGATGAAGATATCAATCCTAGAATCACCTTTCTTTAGCACAACAACGGCATTTTTGTAAACTGCTTCTTTAAACAGCTCTTTGTCAACTATGTCATAACCAAGCTTTAAAAGGGCTTTGTATAAGATGTCAAATTCTTTTTTTGAAAGAACAATGAGATCAATATCAAATGTAGAATCTTTTAAAGCCTTAAGGCACATTGCTCCGCCGCCAATCATAAAGATAGACAGTTCGTCTTCTAACTGTTTATCTAATTTTTCCAAAAATTCTTTTATTGAATCAAAGTTAAATATCTTTTTTTCTTCTTTCATTATGTTCTCGCCCCATACGTGTTAAGCATTTCGTTGATGCCCTCGGAAGAAGCCAAAGGCAGAGTAGCTGTTTCAACTTCTCCTTGCTTTGTTTTAAGAACTGCATAAAAATCCTGCAACTTATCCAGACAATCGAATTTTATTGCTAGATTATATAATTTGTTTTTGATCAGTTTATTTTTATAGTAAAATACTGCTGCAAGTTCTAAAAGCCTTGTTTCTTTCCTGATCTGAAGCAAACTGTGAATGAATACTTCCTCTTTGGATAATTTTTTAGCAGGCAGATAACAGGCATATTTTATAACATTCATTGGCACTTTAAATAATGGATATGCTGAAAATCCTGTTAATGTGCCTTGAATTTCTTCTTTGGATACTTCAAATATCATCTCATCTTCAAATTTCCATAAAATATTGTTAACGTGCTTAGCATAATTTCTGCAAGCTGCAAGAAAATCATATAAATCAGGCCATGTTTGCTTGTTGAACATAAGCATTCTATCCTTTTTATTGAGAAGCTGGCGATTTCTTAAATGCAATGATCTGTTCATTACTGTTTTTTTGGAAATATTAAGCTGTCTTGCAATATTCTCAATTGGCTTTCTACTATGCAAACAGTAGCTTAACAGCTTGAAATTCAATCCATAGAGAAAATCCTCATATTTTGTTCCTGGCTCTAAAATAAGAAGCTTCTTGAATAGATATGCATGCTGCGTTTTGGATGGCCTGATAATGAGATTTCTGTTTTTTCTTGTAATTTCAATAAAGTCCATATACTTTAAGCATTCCAGCAAAGGAGATAGCCTGTTTACAGTCACATTGAGGCTTTTCGCAAGCTCCTTTCTTGTTGAGTCTCCTTTGAAGATTCTTGTCAAGGCTTTGAGCTCTGATTTTGTTAATGCCATTTTCAATAATATAGTGCAAGAACTTATATATAAATGCTTTGATTTTCCCTAAATAATTTACATTATATATAAATAAAGTATTAAAAAAGGGGAATTTGTAAGATCTCTTTTTGATTTAAGCTTACAACCTGTAATTTTTTCTTTGTGATCCAGAAGAGAACATGAATGCGGCAAAAGAGATAATAAAAAAGGTTGAAGACAACCTGAAAGTTTAATCAAGCATTTGACCTTTTCTTAAAGTTGAGAATATGCTTCAAAAGACTTATTCTTTCTTTAAATCCCTGGCTTTTTTATGAAGCCTTTCAGCCTTTTCCTTATTGCCTTTTTCATGCGCTTTATCTGCCCTTTTATGGAAATAAGCCGCTCTCCTGGAGGCATCCGCTCCAGGCATTCCTCCGTAATTGCTGTAGAAAATAAATGATATTACAATAATTGCAAGCGCAAGAGCTGTTAAATCAAGATAAATATTTCTTCCTCTGGTTTTGAAAAAATCTTCTACAACATTGCCTGTAAATCCTGCAACATTGCCGGTGATTGCGCTCAGCTCAGGAAGCGCATCGCTAACT
>DAOVKD010000011.1 GCA_030631975.1 Candidatus Woesearchaeota archaeon | reverse complement strand
TGTTATGTCCTGCACTTTTTCATCCTGCAGCAGAACCTCAATTAAGCCAAAACCAACAGTATAGCGGACAAGAATACGTGTTAACTGCTCAATCTCAGCAGAAGTCATATTTACATCTTTTTGGGCAGATAATTCATCAATTAAATCCGAGCCGACATTAAAAAAAACCTGGCGCATTCTTTCAGGGTCTACAAATTCGCTTCTTTTTGGCTTGTGCTCTGCCATTATTTTTCTTGCAGTGTCCAGTATTTCGTATTTTTCTTCACTCAATTTAAACTCTGGCGGGATTATATGGTATAGGTATTGAACTGTGTCAGGAAACTGAAATATATTTACTTCTATGTCTCCTCTGATAGTATAACTGTCAATCTCCTCACCATCATGCGGAAAAGTTGCCATTATTTTTGTAAACATAAAATCCGGCCTTATTGCTGCTGTGAAGAGTCTTCTGTAGATTTCCCTGTCTCCAATTTTATGCCCTGCAAGGTAAGGCTTTGTCAGCGAAATCAATCTCGTTTTTTCAAGTATTTTTATTATGTAATCCAGAATTCCAAGATATTTGTTAGAGCACTTTATGAACGCATTGTCCAGTGATTTTTCTGATTTTATTCTTTCATCGCGGGCAATTCTTATTAACTCAACATAAGCTCCTATGGGATCTGATCTTAAGAGGTTTGATATAATATCCTGCACATCAGAATACCATGCATTAATCCATCTTGCGCATGTTGTATCAGAAAGCAAAGCTGTATAACTAAAAATGTCTTTTCTTTTTGTTAATTTCTTATATAACCCTGCTATCTCCTTGAGCAGAGATGTTTGGCTGTAATCATATTCATAATTTCTTTTTTGAATAAAAACAATTTTAGTTGCGTCTTTTACCTCTATCAGCATGTTACATGCCTTTGACATAGCGACAGGGTCATCTTCCAATGAAGGAACTTTTGGGTAGTCTTCTAAATTAACAGAAAGTATTACATCATCGCCTTCTCTTATAACATCATACGAAAAGGGTTTTTTATTGTCGAATAGGGCCATTTTTAGTTTCCATTAATTATTTACATTGAATTTTTTATTCTCTTAGTTTCCATCTATTTTTTTATCTTTACATTGTTTTATACCTAATGTCATTATTCATTAATTATTTATTTCAAAAATTTTTATTATTAATTATTATTTTATTTTTCCAATGAATTTTTTATTATTGTTCCTATTATTACATTTTTTCCTTATTGTTTTTTAACAAGTCTAAAGCAATTTCAATAAGATGGGATTTGTTCCTGTATTTTTTCTTATCCTGGAGCGCTTTATCTATCCACTTTATCAGTTCAGCATCAATAGTTGCGCTTATTGGTTTTTTCATTTATTATTTATGCTAAAAAATCTTTGATTTTTTGCATACCAGAAATCGCTTTGCGATTTCTTAGTATATTATAAAATATATTTTATATTTATTAATAAATTTTATTATATTTCATATATTTCATAATATGGTGTATTTAAAGGTTGCGGAAATGTTATACATTTATTTGAGAACTAGCACTAAACCTTGTCCAAAGACAATTCAAATACTTTATCCCTTACTTTTTCCCTGCTTGTAAATTTGTGTTTTTTGCTTGGCTTAAGGTAGGAAATCTTTAATGCGGATGCTCCAACCTTTCCTTTTATTGCGCTGTAGAAGTTATTGAGCATGTCCCTGAGATCTTCATCTGTTTTTATGAATAAGGAAATTTTGTCTTTTTTCTGCAGCCCTGCTGTTTTCCTTAATTCCTGGACGCGCCGCATTAGCTCGCGAACATAACCTTCTGCTTCAAGCTCTTCATTAACATCTTTGTTTAGGTAAATAAAGCCATTTTTGAAGCTTCCTTCTATGTAGGGTGCTGGAACATTTCTTGTAATAATTAAATGCTCTTTTACAATGTTTACTTTCTCTTTGTCCAGCTTTATTGTGTATTTTCCTTCTTTTTCCAAATGAGATAGGATGGCTTCAGGGCTTTCTGCCATAAGCTTTGTTATAATCTGGGGAGCTTTTTTTCCAAAGTCAGGGCCTAGTTGCGAGTAATCTGCCTTGATGTCCAGCTTTATTCCAGGCAATGATTGCTGCACATCAAGTTCTTTGATGTTAGCTTGTTTTTTTATTATTCCTTTTAAGCGCTCAACAGCCTTTATTGTTTTTTCATCTTTAGTTGCTATGACTGCTTCCTGCAGCGGCCATCTTACGCCAAGCTGTATTTTTTCCCTTAAAGCGAGGATAGTTTGTATAACATTGCCTATACTATCCATCTCCAGTTCAAGCTCTTTGCTAATGTATTTTTCATCATATTTTGGCCATAAGTAAAAATGTATGCTTTCCTCTTTAAGCTCAAATTGTTCCTTAAGGTCCTGATAGATTTTTTCTGTTATAAAAGGGGCAATTGGGGCAAGCATCTTTAAGGATTCCATAAATACCTTATAAACAGTGTATAAGACGACCTTGTTTCCAGCGCCTGCTTTGTCACGGGTTAACTGGATGTAAGTCCTGCTTAGTTTTAAGAAGAGGTCTTCAACCAGCAGAGGCACTTCATTCAGCTTATAGTCATCAAACAGCTTTGTGGCTTTTCTTATTGTGGAATTTAATTTTGAAAGGATGTACTTTTCCTCTATGGAAATATCACTTTTCTTTGCTTCAAAGTCTCTGGGATTTATGTTTGCATTGCCTGCAAGATCAATTAAATAGTTGTGTAAATTCCACAGAACTGTAAGATTTCTGTGCCTGACTTTCATGTCGTCGAAATTATAGTTCAAATCTATGCCTGGGTTAGCGCTGCTTATCATGTAGTACCTTAAAGTGTCTGCCCCGTACTTGTTGACAACTTCTTGCGGAAGAATATAATTTCCTAAGGACTTGCTCATCTTTCTGCCTTTAGCATCATTAATGAATCCGTGCATATAAACCGTATTGAAAGATTTATTATTCATTGCGACCATTGACGCAACAAACAAAAGATTGAACCAGCCTCTAATCTGGTCTATGCCCTCTAAAATAAAATCCGCAGGGTAAAGCTTTTCAAACAAATCCTTTCTTCTTGGAAAATCAAGGCAGTTCCAGGATGCAGAGCCAGCATCTATCCATACATCTAATATATCGGGGATTCTTTCTTTTTCTCCGCCGCATTTGCATTTTATCTTTACCTCATCAATCCACGGCTTGTGCAGATCTTCTGGAATACTGCCGGCAAGCTTTTTCAATTCCCCAATAGAGCCAACAACCACAAAATCCCTGCATTGTTTGCATTTCCACACTGGAAGCGGAGTTCCCCAGTATCTTTGGCGTGTAATGCCGTTGTCTCTTAAATTTTCAAGCCAATTGTCAAAATTTCTTGAGCCTGCAAAATCAGGAATCCATTTTATGTTTTTGTTTAGTTTTCTCATGCGGTCTTTCAAATCTTCTATTTTGAAAAACCATTGTGTTGTGGTTCTGTAGATAACAGGAGTTTTGCACCTCCAGCAGTATGCATAGTCATGCTCTACTTCTGTTTCTGCCAGCAAAAAGCCTTTTTTCTTTATCTCCTCTGTTATTTTTTTATCGTCTTTTTTTGCAGTTAGACCGCTAAAAATGCCGCTGTTTTCATCAAAAACACCATTTTCAGTTAAGGTATTAAATGGCGGAATGTTATTTTTATGCCCTACTTCATAGTCCTCAGGACCGCAGCCAGGCGCCATATGCACCAGCCCGGAACCTGCGCTCGTGTCCACATATTCCTGGCTTAGAACAACTGTGTGGACCTTTTCATTTTTCTCGCTTAATTCCTTTAATTTTGGGAAATCATTTTCAAATGGATGCCTGTATTTTAATCCAAGCAGCTTCCTGCCCTTAAATTCTTCCAGAACTGAAAATTGCTTGTCAAGTAAACTGCTTATTAAGGGAGCGGACAATGCTTTGGCGGCAATCCAGACTTCATCCCCTACTTTTGCTCTTGTATAATCCAAGTCTGGATTGGCCATGACTCCCAAGTTGAATGGAATTGTCCATGGTGTTGTGGTCCAGACAATTAAATATTCATTCTTTTTGTCCCTTAAGGGAAATTTTACGAAAATAGAAGACTCTTTTATGTTTTTATATATCAGTTCATGCTTTGCAAGCGCTGTTGCACATTTACCGCACCAATGCATTGTTTTTTCTCCTTCATACAATCTTTTGTTTTCATGCGCTTTTTTTATTAACCACCATTCACCTTCCATGTATTCGTTTTTAACAGACTGATAAGCGTTCTCAAAATCCATCCATGCTCCTATTCTTATGAAGTCATGGTTCATTAGCTTCATGTTGCTTATTGCAAAGTTTCTGCAGGCTTTTACAAACTTTGCAACTCCAAATTTTGGTATTTCGCTCTTGCTTTTTATCCCTAATTTTTTTTCAGTGCCTTGCTCTATGGGCATACCATGCATGTCGTATCCTGCGCGATCCCATACATCAAAGCTCTGCATTCTTTTGTACCTTAATACCATATCCTTTAGGGATTTGTTCCACGCTGTTCCTAAATGCACTTTTCCAGAAGTATAAGGAGGACCGTCAAGAAAATAGAACTTCTTTTTACCCTTGTTCTTTTCTTTGGCTTTTTCGTATATTCTTTGCTCTTTCCAAAACTTCAAAATTTCAGGCTCCTGCTTTAGAGGTTCGTATTTTTGCATTTCTATTAGTTATTTTTAATTTATTTTTATTGGGTTTTTATTTCTGTTGGATGTTGTTTTAAATTGTTTTATTTTTTGATTTATAGCAAATGCACTAAATTTCCGTATAAATGCTGCGTTTGCTATCCTCAAAAATCGTAGATTTTTGGGACACCAGAAATGCAAAGCATTTCTTAGTGTATCAGGAAGGACTAAACAAATTTTATACGATTATTTAGTTTTTCCGCTATAATTATTTTCATGGTTGATTGTTTTATCAATAATTATGCCTGTAAACGAGAAATTATCTGCCTTTTTAAATCTTTTACTTATTTCTTATTTTTAAGCACAGAATCTTTAGTTAATTTAACATCGCAAAATTGCTGTTATATGCTTTGCCAGTTACGAGTGGGAGTTTAGGGCTGTGCCAGAGCAAACTTTAGTCAAAATGCTGCATCTTGATTTTACAGCGAAAACCAACAGACTAATTGACTCGGTTTTCTGGGCTTGCTAACGCAAACCTTCTAAAAAGTTTTACGTTCAGATACACAGCATTTTAATTTCAGATAAAACATGATTTTTCCCACCCGCCTCCCCTAAATTAGGCACAGCCCTTACTGTATACTTAACAAGTTTACTTTACATAATCTTCAGAAATACCCTCCTAATTTAGTCTGCTCTTTTATTTCCAGCAAGTCTTCTTTTGTGTAGCCCAGAACATTGAAAATTCTTTCAACAGCAGGAATAACCTGGTTGTTTATGTAATAGTCTGCATCATAGTTATTTCCTTTGACTTCCTCAGGCAGCCTGGAGCGATTTCTTATTATATCGCTTCCCTGCAAAACAACAAACCTTATCATGGATCCAGGACCAACATTTACTCCCTGGTTTTTCAGTCTTTGCGCGACAGCAACATGAGGGCCGCGGGCATCATACTCGGAAATTTCTTTTTGCAGTTGTGTATGGATTATTACTTTTTCAAGGGGTATTTTTTTATTTTTCAGGTCATCAACAACTTTTTTGGCGTACTCTACAGCTTTTTCATTATCGCGCTCTTTTAATATGATAGCCAAAACTTTTTCCTGCACTTCTTTTGCAATCATTGACCAGTTTCTCCTTACACTCTCAAAGCCTTTGATCTTTAACATCCCGTTTTCATCAATAAGGGCGTATTTTTTCTTTGCGCCGTAAGCGCCCATTTTTGCTGATACAAAAATACCTGCCCGGTAAAAACCTTCAAATTCAAGCTCCATCAGTCCAGGAAGCTCCTGATTTACCTTTTCCGAGAATTTTTCAGCATCCTGTTTTGTTTTTTCACCTAGGGCCATAAAGATCGAATCCGTGTCTGAGTAAAGCACTTTAAATCCGGATTTTTCTGCTTTTTCGATGACATCTTTTATGTAATATCTTCCGAAGGCTGTCGTTGCCTGCGCGCATTCTATTGAATACCAGCGGGCAGCAAAAAATCCCAAGTAGCCGTAAAAAGAATTTGCAAGAAGCTTAAGGATATTTTGTCTTGCATCGAGTATTGCAAACTTCTCGTCTGTCTGGTCTTTTATTATTTCCTTAATCCTTGTTCTTCTGGTTATCAAATCCTCTATTAAGGTGGGTATAAAACCCTTCTTTTTGCTGCAAAACCAGATTTTTTTATTATCTTCCATGGGGGCTAATTTTGCTTCTTCTTCGCAGCAACCGCAATTAATTGTTCCAAGGCCTATGTTATGAGAGCCTATTATTGTTGGGTATAGGCTGCGGTAGTCAAACACAACTATGTTATCATACAAACCTGGCTTTGGCTCAAAAACAAAAGCGCCCTTGTATGTCTGCAGTCTTCTTTTCATAATCTCGTCATTTGAGGGCCTGTTAGGGGCTATTTCATTAAAGTTAGGGGCCTGCCTTAGCAGATACCATTCAACTAGCTGGGAGAAGCCCATTCTGTTTACATCATATATGGTAAGGCCTGTTATCTTGACCATTTCGATTATCGTCGGCATTAATTTTTCAGCGAGATTATAGGACAGCCTGGCATCGTTTAAGTTATATTCACAGAATTCGTTGAGCTCTGTTTCATTGTCCCATGCTTTTGAAAGTTCATTCAGATCAACATCATACTTTTTTTCGCCAAGCAGTTCAGAGGCAACAGCATTTAAATTGTAGGTTTCTGTTTCCAGCGTCCCTGATATTACCTTCCTTATAAATTTAAAAATATCCAGGTGTATAATTCCTGTGATTTGTGATGTGGTAACTTTTCCTTTGCTGACTTTTAATTCTGAAAAATCGAGGCCTAAATCAAGCTTAATCTTGTATTTGCCGGCACGGACTTTTATGTACGGAAGATCAAAACCGTCAGAGAAATATCCTGTCAAAATGTCAGGCTTATAGCTTTCAATTACATCTTTGAATTTATCCATCAACTCTGACTCACTATCAACAAACTCGACATAGTCAAGATTTGTCTTAAAGCGCTTCCATACGAATACTTTTTGAAAGTCTTTTGCATAGAGCGAGAGCATTATTATTGGATTTTTTTCCGGCGCAATCTCCTTATAAAGAGGCGCATACGTCTCTATGTCAACAGAAAGAATCCTTGGTTTCAGGAAAGTTTCAGTCCCGAAGGGCTCTATTTTTTCTGCTTTGAAAGCAGGAACTTTCAGGTTTTGCGGGCCGAAGCTGCCTTCAGCTTCACATAATGTCAAAGGCACTATGTTATTGTCTATCAGGAATCTTCTTGTAAACAGTATATCATTTTCGTTTATTGATTCGATGCCGCTTAGAGCCCTTAATTCACTGCTTATAACAGGAATATCTCCAGGAAGTTTTGTAAAAACTTTTATTGCATCTATGTCCCTGCCGAAATGTTTCTTTTTTACTGCCTCTACTTTTGTTATGGTGTATGTTTGGCCGTTTTTTGTAATTTTTAGGTTCTTCAATTGCTCTGTTATGTCAGAACCCTTTTTTGGTATAACATAAAAGTATGGCTCAAAATTATCATAAAGAACGCATACCTGCTTGTTGTCAGCAGTTCTGCCAAACAAATGGATTACCGGCTTTTCATCTATTACCTTGTACATTACGTCTAAAGGAAAGAATCTTATTTTGTCTGCCATGCTTTAAGGTAGGGTTTACCAATTTATAAAGATGTCGGGGTTTTTTGTATGCTGTACAGTTAACTTAAAACTATCTACGTGGTTTGCATTGGTTTTACGTAGAGGCTAAATGTCCGAAGGACTAAGGGGAAGTTCCGTTATTAAAAGTAAAATTTCATAAAAATCATATCCCGAAGAATAAGCAGTATCTATCTCACGATAAATTTATATATAAACAGCTAAACTTCCCTGTTATGAACCATGATGAAGAAGACTGGAAAAAACAGATAGAAAAGTTTAAGGTTGTTCAGAAATGCCCTAAATGCGGGGAGTTAAGCCTAAAATTCGCAGAAGGAAAAATTAAATGCTCTAACTGCGGTTTTGAGCAAAATGTAAAAAATATTTAATTAATACAAAATACAAACAGATTAGGTGAGTTAAATGAAAATAAATAAGGAACAGCGTGTAGGAGTTTTTGTTGATGTGCAGAACCTTTATTATTCTGCAAAGAATTTGTATAAGGCAAAGGTTAATTTTGCGCAAGTTCTTAGGGAGGCTGTTGCTGGGAGAAAACTGGTGAGGGCTATGTGCTATGTCATAAAAGCAAACATAAAGGAAGAGAAGAATTTTCATGACGCCCTGGAAAAAATTGGTTATGAAGTAAAATCAAAAGACTTGCAGACATTTGCAGGCGGGGCAAAAAAAGGCGATTGGGATATAGGCATAGCTATGGACATGATTGAACTGGCAAATAAGCTGGATACTCTGGTATTGGTAAGCGGTGATGGTGATTTTGTGCCTTTACTGCAGCACTTAAGGCGCGCAATGGGGTGCAGAATAGAAGTAATGGCTATTGGGCCAAGCAGCTCTGCAAAGCTAAGGGCAGAAGCAGACGAGTTTTTAGATATGGACACTAACAAGAGAAAATTTTTGATTAAATACTGATTAGCTGTTACTGTCGGGTGGTGAATAAATAGAAAAGTTTATAAAGGGGGAGCTGTATAAAATCTGTATCTTAACCTTGTAATAAGGATTAACAAAATGTACCAAAGACATGATATATGGGATGAGGATAAATGGGATATTCATAGCACTGGCAGTGGCAGCAGCGGCTATGCCGGCCATAGTTCC
This sequence comes from Candidatus Woesearchaeota archaeon, assembly GCA_030631975.1. Taxonomy (GTDB): domain Archaea; phylum Nanobdellota; class Nanobdellia; order Woesearchaeales; family GW2011-AR4; genus JACPJP01. The sequence goes on along the minus strand of DAOVKD010000011.1, from coordinate 2,000 downwards.
AATGAATCTGTACAGGACTACCATAAAAACAATGCGTATAATGCTAATAAGCCGGATGAGGATAAAATAAAAGATTCTTACAGGGCTGATGAAAAGCAGGAAGAAGATAAAAAGAAAGAAAAAGAAACTGAAGAGAAAGAAAAAACTATTGTTGATGCAGTAGAGCAGGAAGAAAAATACCAGAAAAAAGAGCAGGAAGAAGAACAATTCAAGAGCATTGCGGAAGGCATACAAAATAATAAAATAATTGAAGACAGCAGGGATAAAAATAAAAATTCAAAAAAGAATCAGAATATGTCCATAGAGGAGGCAATTAAAGAGGCAATAAAGGAAGAGAAGGAAATAGTGCATGTTGATTAAAATGTACCAAAATCCATTTACACCTGGTTATGAAGTTCTAGGCAAGAGCGGCTATAGCATAGATTCTCATGGAAGCTTAAGCAATACTGCTGCTTATCTTATTACTAATGATTTTCCTGATTATGCAGCAATGTTTTACAGCCCTACTGAGCATGAAATGATAACTTCAATAAAATACGGAAATTTTGAGCAGGACTACAGCAATTCAAGGGAAATACAGCAATCTTTAAACGGTCCGCCAATTGAGTTTTACATTCCATCATCTTTTGCTGCTGCAGATGGCGTTGGAAAAGAAGATGAATCTCAGACAGTTCCTGGAAAATTAAAGCAAAAGTTAATGGACAGGATGCGCAAAGAAGCAATAAAAGAAATTGAAAATGCCCAAAAACAGGTTAGAGGCAAAAGAGTAAGGATAGAGTTTGAGGATGTGCTGCTGCTAAGGAAAAGAAAAAGAACAATTATTTTTGAAAATAGATTGTAGTAAAACAATCAAGCGCACAGTTAACTGCAAATTATTCAAAAGAGGAATTAAAAGGAAAGTTAGTTTTTGGAGTTGTAAATTTTCCACCTAAACAAATAGGGCCATTTTTATCAGAAGTCCTGATATTAGGGGTTCTGGGTAAAAATAAAGAATGTGTTTTAGTTATTCCTGAAAAAGATGTGGATCCGGGCAGTAAATTATATTAAGGTGTTAATTCTTTAACTGCTCAATGAAACACGAAAAACTATTTGCGCTTATTGTTTCTGTTTTGATGATATTACTAATTCCACTTATTATTTATGGATATAACTTTAACTCTATCACTTTTGACAAGGATTTCTATAAAAAAGAGTTTTTAAAATATAATGTTCACAATAATCTAAGGAATTATGATATTGAAAGCATTAATAATGATGTTTTAAATTATTTGCAGTTTGGAAAAAATAATGAACTAATAAAAAATGATTTCTTTAATGAAAGAGAAAAGACTCATTTATTGGATGTAAAAATTTTGATTTCAAAAGTTCTGTCAATATACTGTTCTTCTGCAATTTTATTTTTGTTATTATTTATTTTATTAATCTTATTATCAAATTTTAATTTTTTAAAGATTGCAAAAAGATTTTTTATTATCTTATTGGCTGGAAGTTTTTTGACTTTATTAGACGCTGTTTTGTTTTTTATTTTATCTAATTTTAACTTTAATTTTGTTTTTGATTTATTTCATAAAAGTTTTTTTGATTTTGGCAGTTACATCTTTAACCCAGAGTTTGAAAATATTGTTGTTTTGTATCCCAAAAATTTGTTTTTTGATGCCTTAATTAAAATAGCTGCCAGTACAATTATCACGTCGGTATCAATATTATTTTTTTGCATAACATTTTCATTTTTTCTAAAAATTAGATTTTTTAAAATTTTTTTTAGGAAAATACCGACGGGAAAAATGAAAAACAGAAAGCTTTAAATACTTCTTTTAAAATAATAAATTTCTGATAAAATAGTTTTGTTTTAAAAAAATGGGTGAATTCGGCCAGCATCTAACGATTGATGCGTCATTGTGCAACAGGAGAAAATTGACTGGGCAAAGTTTTGTTTATGATATTCTTAATAATCTGCCTGCAAAATTGAATATGCATAAGATGACACTGCCGCATGTCGT
>DAOVKD010000078.1 GCA_030631975.1 Candidatus Woesearchaeota archaeon | reverse complement strand
TCTTGACCTTACATGAACAGTTACCTGAATAACATCCTCTCTTCTTAATGTTTCAGCAATTGCATGACCCTTTTTGTCATTGCTTGGATCAAAGACTGCCTGAGTTAATCCATACCTATCTCTAAGATCTAAAAAGATTAGGCCGCCGTGATCTCTAGGACTTTGAACCCAGCCGCATAGAATGGATAATTTATAATATTGAAGCGCCAAGAACACATCTCAGAAATAAATAAGGTCATCTACTACCTCTTTCAAAAACATTTATATATAAGTATATTAATAGTGGAATTTGGTGGAATTCCATGATTTTATTTAGAAAATTTATACTTTTTGCGCCCGTATTCTTAATCTGTATGTCTATAGCATATGCTGCTTCGTTTGATGTAAGTGTAGTTCCTGTTGATGATAAGATTATAATTGATGAATTTGCAACTTTCAAGCTGAATATTAAGAATAACCTGCAGCAAAAAGATGAATATAGAATATACACACTTGATTTTCCAACTTGGGATGTAAGGGCAGAGCCCATAGTAAACCCAATAACTCTTGAGTTGGAGCCTGGAAAAGAAGGAAGCGTTGAACTTGTAGTTGATCCTTTGAAAATAAGGGATATTGGAACATACCATGTAAAAGTAAATGTAAGGTCAAAGCTTACAAATAAACTTATTTCAGTTCCATTAAAGGTCACCATCTTGTCAACAGATCCTTTAATTGGCGGTTATGTTCCTACCGTTGTCACTGGCATTAGTGTACCGGAAAAAATAGATCCTAGGGAAGATGTTTCAATAAAAATTTCTCTCAACAACCAGAATATTATAGATTATCCTGACTTAGTCATAAAATTGGAGAGTCATCTGATTAAGGATACCATAAACACACAATTGGGGCCGAAAGGAGAGAAAACACTACAGATAACAGCAAACCTTGACCCATTAACACCCCCCCAGGAGGATATACTAGTAGCAGCTGTCTTTAAAGGCAACAGGAGTATAATAAACCCTATTGTAAGAAGGATAGAAGTTATAGAGTACATAAGCCAGGAACTTGTAAGCGAAAAAAAGAAATTCCTGCTGACAAGAAGCCGTTATAATTTTATATCAAACAATAAAGATTACGAAGGCACATCCAAGATTGAAACTACTTTGCTTGGCTCTATATTCTCTTCTACAGATCCAAAATCCAGGACCATAAAGGAGAATGGCAAAAGATACTTTGTTTTTGATGTAAAACTGGAAAATAACAGGATGCAGATTACTGTTACCAAGAACTTCATACCCTTATTCATTGTAATTGTATTATTAATTATAATGGTAATATCATATTATACACTCAGGTCGCAGTTGGTTGTGATAAAAGAAGCCAGCAACATAGTCAGGAAGGAAGGCGGAATTTCTGAAATGACTGTTATTTTGCACATAAAAAACCGCGGACAAAATAAAATAAAAGATATAGAACTTACAGATTTTATCCCGGCATTGGTTTCAGTTGGCGGAGATGTTCCGATAGGCTCCTTACAGCCCAATAAAGTGCTGAAACATGAAGACAAAGGCGCAACTATAGTAAAATGGACAATAGACACTCTTGACGCTTCAGAGGAACGTGTTTTATCTTACAGGATAAAATCTAAATTGTCAATTCTTGGCAGCTTCTCCTTGTCTGCTGCAAAAGCAACCTTTAAATCAAATAATAAATCCTTTACCTCGCATTCCAATAGGTTAAGCATTGGTGATTAAGGCTTTTCCTTAATATCGCAATATAAGAGATTGGAGTTAGTTCTCTTATTTCAATTTGTGCTCCATGTTGCTTTGCAATGTTTTCTAACTTTTCTTTTGTAAACCTTCTTGAAATCAAGCCTTCTTTTGTATAAATTGCATATTCATCAAACGGGTACTTAATAAAAACCAGAGATTGGCCGCTTATATCCCTTATGTGAAATACAATATGCACAAGTTGGAGAGCCACTATAGCTACACTGATAATAAAAATTTACCTTATGAGCCAAACTAGATAACGGGTCACACACTTTAGATGGTGGGTCAGACATTCTTCCCATGTGCCTAGACGGACTGTTTGGATCTATAACCCAAATAGGCTCCTCACTAAAAGTAGGAAACCAAGTCACTGTTCTTCCTTCTACTGCAAGACACTTTGCTGTGTGGGGTTTTTGCCCTTGAAGCTCTTGCAAAACCTCTTCAACCATTTTTAATACTGCTCTTCGACGCATTTTAACCACCAAAAAGTAGATATATGTTTTAATTAATTAAACTTTTTATTGATTTTTTTAACTTATAGAAAAATTTATATAGCACTTTATCTTTTAATTAAAAAATATGGAAGAAATTAAGTTAGAGATAAAAGACAGAAAGATAATTACAGAATTAATCCTGAATGCAAGAGCAAACATATCAGACATAGCCAAAAAAGTTGGCTTGTCAAAACAGGTAGTCAAGTACAGGCTAGAGAATCTTGAAAAAAGAAAAATAATTGAAGGTTACTATGCAATCCTGAACATTAACAAACTTGGTTATTTATATCACAGGATTTTCTTCAAATTTCAAAATGTAAACCAGGAGAAAGAAAATGAAATAATAAAGTTCTGTATAAACCATAAAAAGATTGGGTGGGTGCTACAGCTAGATGGAAACTGGGATTTAGGCATTGCTGTATGGGCAAAAAATACAATAGAATTTGAAGAAGTTCTGGATGAAATATTAAACAAATTTGGCAAATATTTTGAAGATAAATTTGTATCAGTCTCCACTAAAATTTATCACTTTAAGCATAAATTTCTTCTGAATATAAAAGACTCAACAGAACTCATTCTTGGCGGGAAAATTGAAGAAACAAAATTAGATGCCCTTGATTACAGCATACTTGGAATCTTGACCAAAAACGCAAGAAAATCATTACTGGAAATTGGGGAAGAATTAAAAATAAGTCCAAAAGTTGTAAAATACAGGATAGATAACCTGCTAAAGAAAAAAATAATTCTCGGCTTTAATATAAAGCTGAACCATAAACTACTTGGCTATACACACCAAAAAGTATTTTTAAATTTAACAAATATAACTCAGGAAAATGTCCAAAAATTAATATACTACTTGAAATCATTAAATAGCTCTATTTATATTACTAAGGCAGTAGGTGTTGCCGACATTGAATTTGAACTGCTAGTTAAGTCAAATGACGAATTTCATAACATCATGAGAGAACTGAGATGCCAGTTTCCCAATTTAATTAAAAATTACTCCTCTTTTATAATATATTACGAGCCTTATATCAACTATTTGCCTTTAAAAAAATAATCAAAATCAGCACTTCTGTCTGCATTGCATATGCAAAAACACCACTAGCCACTGGACATCCGCGCGTGAGGTTTATAAACAAGTTTATTTTGTTTCTTCCGCATGAGAACAGGCGTCTGTAACCTCCCCCTACACACAGGAAGCTGCCCAAGATGGCTTTTTCCAAGAATGGTTAAGCTAAGCAAAGCAATTTCCACTGTTTTAATAGATGAATTCGGTCCTGATGAGTTTTTGCGCAGATTGGCAAACCCTTACTGGTTCCAAGCCTTAGGATGTGTAATAGGCTTTGATTGGCACAGCTCTGGATTAACCACTACAACTTTAGGAGCCTTAAAAGAAGCCCTAAACAAAGAAAACCTGGGAATTTATTTTGCAGGTGGCAAAGGAAAAACCTCAAGAAAAACCTTAGATGAAATTAAAAACACAAACTTTTCTTTGAGCACATACAAAATTGAGAGATTAAAATACTCATCAAGAATGTCGGCAAAGGTAGACACCTGCTTGCTGCAGGACAGCTACCAGTTATACCACCACAGCTTTGTTTTTGATGAAAAAGGGAACTGGTGCGTTGTACAGCAGGGAATGAATCCTAACAACAAATACGCAAGAAGGTACCACTGGTTAAGCAATAGTATAGTAAATTTTGTCAATGAGCCTCATAACGCCATTTGTTGCGACACCTCAAATAAAACGCTTGATATGACTTCCAAAGCCAATGACAAGGTAAGAAAAGTTTCATTAGACCTGATCAATGATAATCCAATTCACCTTAAAAAATATTTTGGCAGTAAAACAAAAAATAGGATGAGTTTTATCCAAAAAACCATAAGTGAGTTTAATGGAAACGCAAAAGAGTTTGCCATGCCCAAAAGGCATTATATCACAGATATGGACAAAAGGAATTTTGACATGCTCAAAAAAGCATATGAAATTCAGCCAAAAACCTATGAAGAGCTTACAGCAATAAAGGGCATCGGGCCAAAAGCAATCAGAAGCCTGGCATTGGTATCAGACCTTGTTTATGTGAAGGAAATAAACTGGAAGGATCCTGTCAAATACTCTTTTGCACACGGAGGAAAAGACTCAATACCCTACCCTATAGATAGGAAACTAATGGATGATAACACAGAATTATTGCAAAACGCAATTAAAGAAAGCAGACTTGGCAATAAAGACAAACTTCAAGCCATCAAAAGATTACACAATTTTTACCAATAAATTTTTAAATATTAAAAAAAATGTGTGATATTCGGGTGATTTGATGG
>DAOVKD010000055.1 GCA_030631975.1 Candidatus Woesearchaeota archaeon | reverse complement strand
CTAACTGCCCTTTTTAGTGGTGTTTGTTGTAAAAAGTTAGAACTTATTTTGAACAAAATTTCGACGCTGACTGACCGCGATTTGCCGAAGGCAAATCGCAGAAACGCGTCCTTCAAGGGTGAGCCGAAAGAATTATTTCTGATATTTTTTAACATCTATTCTTAAATCCTTTGGTCCAAATGCAAAAGGCAATAATTCTTCTATGGAACTTATTATAATTTTATTCTTCTTTGTCGTTGATATGATTACTTCTAAATTTCGTTCAGAAACCTGTGAAGATTCGTATAACATTTGCCTACAACTTCCACATGGACCACTAACTTCTTTTGTATCAAAGTCTTGCCCTCTTGCAATAATTGCTATTGCCTTATACACGTTATAACCCATTGCATTTGCTCTTAAAATAGCTGCTCTTTCTGCGCAAATAGTCGAGCCATACGCTGCATTTTCAACATTTGTTCCTGTTATAATTTTGTCATTCTTTGTTAAAAGAGCTGCGCCAACAAAGAAATGAGAATAAGGATTATAAGAATTCTCCATAACTTTTTCTGCTTCGTCTAATAATTCCTTTTGTATTTTTGTTAATTTTTCATAAGTTATAGTTTCCATATTTGTAATTAATTTGTTTTAATTTATAAAAATTGATGAATTTTGTTTTTCCGAATAAATTTTTTGGCTCTTTTTCCATGTGGACCCAGTGGGAGTCGAACCCACGACCTTCGGTATGCCATACCGACACTCTAACCAACTGAGCTATGGGCCCATACTGCAGATAAATCCTATCAGTTTTCTTATTATTTTTCAAGAAAAATTATATTTATCTGTTTGATAGTAAGATAAGTTTTGTTTATTTCAGTTTTAAAATATGATATTATTAAATATAGTTAATTTTAAATTTCCAATCGTTCACAATAAGATATTCGTATATTTGTGTTGAATTCGTTATTCGTTGATTTCTATGAAGCTTGTATTAAAACAAATGGAAGACTTGGCGACAACTATTCGTCAAGAAATAATCGAAATGCTTTTAAAAGCAAAATCAGGCCATTGCGCAGGTCCTTTAGGCGCAGTGGAATTATATGTTGCTCTTTATTTTAGCGGAATTTTAAATTATGATTCTAAAAATCCAAATTGGGAGGAAAGAGATAGGGTTGTTATTTCCAATGGACATTATGCTCCTTTAATTTATACTGTTTTAGCTCATGCTGGATATTTTTCTTTAGAAGAATTAAAAACTTTAAGAAAATTAGGTAGTCGGCTTCAAGGCCATCCTCATCGTTTATCTTTACCAGGAATTGAAACCTCATCTGGTCCAGTGGGAGAAGGGCTTTCTCAGGCAATTGGCATGGCTTTAGCAGCAAAGATGAATAAAAAGAAGCTTCAGGTTTATTGCTTAATGGGCGATGGAGAACAAGATTGTGGTAATACTTGGGAGGCAGTAATGACAGCAGGAAAGTATCAATTAGATAATCTTACTGCTATTATTGACAGAAATAATATTCAGATTGATGGTTTTACTGAGAATGTGATGCCTTTAGAACCTTTAAAAGAAAAGTATGAATCTTTTGGCTGGAAAGTTTTGGAAATAGATGGTCATAATATTCCAGAAATTATTAAGGCTCTAAATGCTTCTAAATCTGTTTTTGTTAAACCCGTATTAATTATTGCTCATACTATTCCCGGAAAAGGTGTAGATTTTATGCAATGGGAATATCAATGGCATGGGAAGGCGCCAAATTCAAAACAAGCTGAAGAAGCTTTACGGCAGTTGAGAAGCATGAAAGGACAAATTGAATCAGAGTTAGACTAAAGGTCGATTAAATTAATAAAACAATAATAAATAAAAATATGTCTAAACCTCTTATATTTTTAGCAGCAGCAATTTTATTTTTAGCAGCAGCTTTAATCTCTTCACCCAAAAGCATAGTATGGTGGGGTAGAAGTAAATTAGTAGAAAAAATTCCAGTAGGTCAAACCCAAGAAGTTGAGCTTGTGTTTATCAGTAGAAAGGATTTTAAAGAAGTGAATTTGAGCGTTTCCGATGATTTAAGTAAATTTATCAGTAGTTTTAAACCAGCAACTTTAGAAGTAGTAAAAAACCAACCTAATAAGATAAATGCTTTTATAAATGTACCATCAGATGTTAGTCCTGATACTTATGGTGGGACTATCCATCTTCGAGCAGGGAAAAGAACCATTGGTAAACCTTTGGCAGTTAATATTATTGTGATTCCTGCGCAAGAACCTGTTCCTCCTACAGTACCTTCATGGTCATTACCAGCAAATATTTCCAACTCAGCAATTACTTCATATAAACCAAAGGTTTTGCAGGATACATCAGGAAATGTTTATGCTTTATGGTTGGATTCTGATTTTACTTCGCAATACAAACTTTATTTTTCTAAATTAGAAGGTGGAGTTTGGAGTTCTGCTCAGCCTATTATTGCTTCTGATAAATACAGTCCATTATACGATTTTGATTTTACTATTGATAGCCAAAATCAAATTCATTTAGTTTATACTCAAACTGTTTCAGGCTCTGGCTATATGGTACATTATACATTCTATAATGGAATTGAATGGTCGACTCCACAAAGAGTTTGTCAGGGACTTAGTCCTTCAATTGAAGCTGATTCTGCTGATAGGGTTCATATAGCTTATTCTTCTTTTTCAGATATTTTCTATTCAAATTTTAATGGAACTACCTGGTCTTCTTCTGTTAATGTTTCTGATGACGGTCAGCTTTACGGAGATTATACTTCAGGAGCCAAAGCTATTAGAATTGATAAATCAGGAGATATTCATATTGCTTGGGCTAAGTATAATTTTGGAATAATGTACACAAAATTTGATAGTAAAACTTGGGCTGTTCCCCAATTGGTTTCCAAATTAGCATTGTGGCCAGATAATACATATTGGCTCAGTCTTGGCGCTAATGGGATTGTGGCAGTAGCTTATACTCAAGGTCCGAATGATTGTATTAATCAAGAAATTTATTTTTCTCTTAGTGAAGATGGGGGATTAAACTGGTATAGCCCAACCCAGATTTCTGAATCAGATGGCATTGGTTCTCGTTGGCCATCTTTGGCTATTGTATCTGGAAATAATATTCAGACTGTATGGGGAGAATGTCAAACCGGAGTTCCTTTCCGTTTGTTTGATGGAGCTAGTTGGTCTGATATTATTGATATTAGTAATGGGGCTCAAAAAGCGGATTTGCCAAATATTTCAGCTCATGGAAACAAGTCTTATGCTGTGTGGGGTTCTGATGGCGAGATTTACTTTAGTCAAGGTCAATAAACCTCCACACCATTATGCTTAATCCTGATATTAAATTAAATCCTAAAATTTTTTCAGAGAAAATTAAACGAATTTCTCCACGCGACGGCTTTGGAGAAGGCTTGGTTTTAGCCGGAGAAATGGATGAAAGAATAGTGGCTTTGTGCGCTGATGTAACTGAGTCTTTAAGAATGCATTTATTTAGAGATCGTTTTCCAGAAAGATTTGTTGAATTAGGAATAGCTGAACAAAATATGGCTGGTATTGCTTCAGGATTAGCAGCTTCGGGAAAAATTCCTGTAATGGGAACTTATGCTATTTTTTCTCCTGGAAGAAATTGGGAACAGATTAGAACAACAATTTGCTATAATCAGCAAAAAGTTATTCTTGTTGGTTCGCACGCAGGATTAAATGTAGGGCCTGATGGCGCTAGCCATCAGGCCTTGGAAGACATTGCCTTAATGAGAGTTTTGCCTAATATGGCGGTTGTATGTCCTGCCGATGCTTTAGAAGCCCGTAAAGCTATTCTTTCAGCGATTGAATATTCAAATTCTGTATATATTCGTTTGCCTCGGGAAAAATCACCTGTTTTTACAACAGAAGAAACGTCTTGGGAAATTGGAAAGTCTCAGGTTCTTTGGCTTCCAAAATCTGAGAAGAAACAGTTCTCTGGAATTACTATTTTTGTTTGTGGGTATTTAGTATATAAGGCATTGGAAGTAGCTAAAGAATTAGAGCAGGAAGGTATATCTATAACTGTTATAAATAATTCAGCTATTAAGCCGTTAGATAAAGAAACAATATTAAAATGGGCTAAGAAATCTAAAGCAATTATTACTTTAGAAGAGCATCAAATAGCTGGTGGTATGGGGTCAGCCATAGCAGAATTTTTAAGTGAGAATCATCCTTTACCTATTAAATTTATGGGAATACGGAATGAGTTTGGGCAAAGCGGCCAAGCAGAAGAATTATTGACAAAATATAATCTTGATAAGAAAACGATAAAACAAACAGTGAAAGAAATGATAAAAGATTAAATATTTTATGGAATTTGACGTAATTACAATTGGTTCTGCCACACGTGATGGATTTTTTGAGGGAGTTGATTTTTTATCTGTTGAAGGAAAATGCTTTATAGCCAATAAGGGCATTTGTCTTCCTTTAGGAGCTAAAATGAGAGTTCCAAAAGTTCATTTTTTTACAGGAGGGAGCGCCACTAATACTGCTGTTAGTTTTGCGAGGCAGAAATTAAAATCCGCTGTTATTTGTCGTGTTGGAAATGATATTTCAGGAAAAACAATTATTGAAGAACAGAAAGAAGAAGGTATTGATACTCAATTTATTCAAAAGGATTATATTATGCCTACTGCTTATTCAGTTATTTTTTTGACTTCTTCTGGTGAGAGGACAATTCTTTCTTATAAAGGTTGTGCTGAAAATTTGACTATTCAGGAGATTCCTTGGAAAAAGATCAAAACACGTTGGCTATGCATTGGGTCTTTAGGAAAAGAAAAGAATATTTTAAAAGAGATAATTCAGTTTGCTGTTTCTAAAAATATTAAATTAGCTATTAATCCTGGATTGCACGAAATAAATTGGTTTAAAAAACATCCTAAATGGATTGATAAATTTGAAATATTCATATGTAATCAAGAAGAAGCAGCATATTTTACAGATATTCCATACACCAAAGAAAAGAAAATCTTTAAGAAGTTGGATGATTTTGTAAAAGGAATTGTTGTAATGACAAAAGGTAAAAATGGTGTTAGTGTTTCTAATGGAAAAACTTTATGGAAAGCAGGTGTTTTTAAGAAAAAAAAGATAATAGATACTACTGGTGCTGGTGATGCTTTTGCTTCTGGTTTTATATCAGTATTTGTTAGACAAAATAAAATAAATGAGAAAGTAATTGAAGAGGCTATTCGTATAGGAAGTGCTAATGCTTGTTCAGTAGTAGAATATATTGGTACAAAACCTGGTATTCTTTATAAAAAAGATATTAAACAGCCCAGATTTAAAAAATTAAAAATTCAAAAATATGAATAATAATTTCCTTCAGCCATTTTTATATAAAGAGAAAGCTTTATTTTTGGCTTATGACCATGGTTTTGAACACGG
>DAOVKD010000048.1 GCA_030631975.1 Candidatus Woesearchaeota archaeon | reverse complement strand
GGCTGTCATTTGTATCAAGAGTGATTGCTATTATCCCTCCATGCCTTGGATTGGAGTAAGATGTAAGGTTTGTCTTTTTTATTGCTCCATTTTTTGTGGCCATAATAAGAAAGTGGTTGCCGTCGAAGTTCTTGACAGGTATGTATGCAGTTACCTTTTCATCGCTTTTTAGATTTAATAAATTAACAATAGCCTTACCGCGAGCTTGTCGAGATGCTTCAGGTATATTGTAAACCTTTACCCAATGAACGCGCCCTTTATTCGTAAAAAGAAGTATATAGGAAAGAGTGCTTGCAATGAAAATATCCCTTACAAAGTCCTTTTCCTTTGTGGTTGTTGCTATTAACCCCTTGCCGCCGCGTCTTTGCTGCCTATAGGTTTGCAGAAGCTGCCTTTTTATATATCCTGAATGTGTAATGGTTATAACGCAATTGCTTTCCTCTATTATGTCTTCCATTTCAAAGCCTGTTGCTTCTGCTTCTGTAATCTCTGTTTTTCTTTTATCATTATAGCTTTCTTTAAGCTCTAAAAGCTCTTTTTTGATTATGTCAAGAATTTTTTGCGGGGATTCTAAAATTGCCTTTAGCTCTGCTATTAATCTTGATAAATCTTTTAACTCATTCTTTATCTTTTCCTGTTCCATGGATGTTAATCTTTGTAGCCTCATCTCAAGGATTGCTGCGCTTTGTTCTTCTGAAAGATTAAAGTTTGATATTAAGCTGTTTTTAGCTTCCTCTACTGATTTGCTTTCTTTAATAAGTTTTATTGTCTTGTCTAAATTGTTTAATGCAATTATCAAACCTTCTAGAATATGGGCTCTTTTCTGGGCTTTGTGTAAATCAAATAACGTTCTTCTCTTTACAATTTCTTTTCTATGCTCTATGTAATAGTTTATTAGCTGGCTCAGGTTCAGTATTTTCGGAACATTATTCACTAAAGCAACCATTATGATCCCGAATGTAACCTGTAAGCGGGAATGCATGCAAAGCTGGTTTAACAGAACATCAGCATTGGCATCTTTTTTTAATTCTATAACTATCCTCATTCCGTTTCTATCAGATTCGTCCCTTATATCGCTTATTCCGTTGATTTTTTTGCCTCTGATTAAGTCAGCTATCTGAGTTATCATCTCTGCCTTGTTTACCATGTAAGGTATTTCAGTAACTATGAGCCTTTTTCTGTCTTTTACATCTTCTGTTTGGGTTTTTGCCCTGACTATTATTTTCCCCCTCCCATTTTTGTAAGCGTTTATTATTCCGCTTTTGCCGCAGATAACTGCTCCAGTCGGAAAATCAGGACCTTTAATGTGCTGCATAAGCTCGTCTATGCTTATGTCTGGGTTGTCAATCTGTTTTATTATTCCGTCAATAATCTCTAACATGTTATGGGGAGGTATGTTTGTTGCCATGCCCACTGCTATGCCTGATGAGCCATTGACCAGCAAATTTGGGACTTTTGAGGGTAAAACTGTTGGCTCTTTAGAAGTATTATCAAAATTAGGGACAAATTTTACAGTCTTTTTTTCTATGTCCTGGAGCATCTCTTCTGAGAGTTTTGTTAATCTTGCTTCTGTGTATCTATAAGCGGCCGCAGCATCACCATCGACCGATCCAAAATTGCCTTGACCATCTACAAGAAGGTATCTTAAACTCCATGGCTGTGCTAATCTAACTAGAGCATCATAAACAGCGACATCTCCGTGCGGGTGATAGGATTTAAGTACTTCCCCTACTATGGCCGCACACTTCACATGTTTTTTGTTATGCAACAGCCCTTCTTGGAGCATGGCAAAAAGTATTCTTCTATGAACAGGCTTTAGGCCGTCTCTCACATCAGGTAAAGCCCTGCCAACAATAACAGACATAGAATAATCCAGGTAAGACTGCTTCATTTCGTCTTCGATTACCCTTTGAATTATGGTAGTTCCAGCACTAGTTTCTTGTTCCTTTTTTTCATCTGTTTTTTCATCCATTTTTCGATTAGAAAAAAGTTAATTTCTCGTCGATAAATAGTATTTTTCTGGCTTTATAATAGTTGCGTTTTTAGAGTATTATTTTCTATATAGAAATTAATTAATTGTCCAGTGCTTTGCAAGGGTTAAAAGTTAAGAATTTTTGGCTTTTAGAGGGTGGATTTTTCACTGGACATTTACGCGTGAGATATATAAATCAAAATTGTACTATTTTTCTTATTTCAAAATCCCTTAAATTAACTAAAACACCAAATTATGATTTTTCATGAAATAAAAAATCAATTACAGAGATTTTAGTCTTATAAGATTAGGTGATTTTAAATGAAATTAAGAAAAAGTAATAGTAAATATGATTTATCAGTTTATAATCTCAAATGCCCGATATGTGGAAGAATTTCTAAAAATAACAAATGTTTTGCAGATCATATATTCCATTATTATTTAAATTTGAATGATGAAAAACATAGAAAATTTGCAGAATATTTACGAAGGGAATCTAAGGAAGATTTTTTGAAAAAAGCGAAAGTAATTTGTCCTGTTTGTAATAAAAGATTCATGAGAAACCTAGGTAGTCATTTCGCACTGTTAAAAAATAATAAACAACATTATGATTTTTTGGAAGAAAAGGTCATACATATCTTAAATCTTTTTAAAAATGGGTATTCAGCTAAAGACATTGAAAATTTAGAAAAAAGAGTTTTCAAAGAGAGATGGATTTTAAAGATTATAGTTAATAATTTAGGAAAAGAAAAAACTTTAGAAATGTCTAGACAGATACGCAGTAAAAAAAGAAAAAATTATTGGAAGTCTTTTTCTGAAGAGGAAAGAAAACAAATGATGAAGCCTGTTTGTGAAGCTGAATGGAAAGATCTAACTCCAGAACAAAGAAAAAAACATCCTTGGGTTATTGCTGGAAGAAAAGCTTCTTTAGAATCAACTGTAAGGGGTTCTAAAAATCAAAAATATGCTTTTGAATTATTAAAAGCAAACGTTCCATATTACAATTGGATTTATAATTATGCAATAGACGAAAATTGGCAAATTGATATTGCAGAACCTAAGAAAAGAATATTTATCGAATGGGATGGTAGGCATCACAGAGTTAATATACACGGACAGAACTATTTGAACAATAGAAAAAATAGAGATGCTATTAAGGATAAAATCATAATAAAAGAGTTAAATGGTTGTATGATAAGAATTAGAGATGATGGAAGGTTTGATGAAAGTTTTGTTGAAGAAAAAGTTAATCAAATTATTGAGTTATTAAGAGAAGAATTTGAGAACAAGATTATAAATTTATGATTCTAATTTTTTAATAATTGAATCTCTAACCTTGTAGGACTTGCCGCAGAATACACAAGATTTTCTGTTCTTTTCAGAAACAGGCTTGAATGTCTGATACTTCATCTTATTCCTGCATTTCGGGCATTGGAGAAGGAACATCATTTTCAATTATTTTATTCCATTAATTTTATTTTGTATTATTTTAATTTATTTTTATTATAATTGTTATTTTTTTATTATTGTTTTTTTGTTGCTTTCTTCCATTGAGGCTTCTAAAAGATCCTTGGGTTCTTCTTCTGGTTTATTTTTTTCTTTCTCTTTTTCATTTCTTAATTCTGGAGGCTTTTCTTGAGTTTCTTGTTCTCCTTTTGGATGCAATATTCTGTCTACTTTCTTGTCAATTATTTTTTCCATCTCTTTAGTTACTTTAATTCCTTCTCTTTCGAATTCTGGTTTTTCTTTTTCTTCTAACTGCTGCTTGCCCTCTTCCTTTATCTTTTGGATTCTTTCCATTTCTTTTTCCTGTTCCTCTTCAGAAAGCTCGTCAACAACTTCTAGTTTTCCTAGCTTTTCCTTTTTCTCATCATCTAATGGTTCAGCTTCTTTTTTAATTTCTTCATCTTTTTTCTTTTCTTTCCCAGCTTCTTCTCTTTGTTTTTGTTTGATTGCATTAATTTCCTTTTCTTTATCTTCAATTGCCTTGGATATGCTTGCAAAGTCATTGAAATGCTCTTTTAATTTTTCTTTAGGCAGATCAAAATACTCAAAAAATTTCTGTGTTAGTTTTATCAAATAAGTCCTTCCATGCTTCTGCCTTGTTATGTAGCCCATTTCCTGCAACTCCTTAAGATGATCATACGCCTTGTTGGTTCTTATTTTAATCAAGTCTGACTGCTTTATTGGGTACTTAAATGCTATAACTGCAAGTGTTTCTGTTACTGTCTTGCTTAATTCAGTTTCTGTAACAATTTTTTGCACTAATTGAAGGAACTGCTCGCGGACAGTAAGTTTCCATGAATTACCTTCATTGACAAGCATCACACTCGAATCCTTTTCGTCATACTCTTTTTTTAATTCTGTCAAAGAGTTCTGTATGTCGGCAGGATTTGCATTAGATAATTTAGAAAGTTCCTCTATGCCCATCTTTCTTCCAGAAGAAAATAACAATGCTTCCAATTTGTTCTTAAGCATATTTATCCTCTTTTTATATAACTAGACTGTAAAGTTCGTTTTCCTTACTTATTTTATTCTCTTTGATTAAGTTATCTAAAAATATTCCCAGCTCTTTACTAGCTATTCCTGTAACTTTCGAAAGCTTTTCCTTGTCCAAGCTTCCCTGCGCAAGGGCTATAAGGATTGCATTGCCTGCAGATTTGTTCAGATTTTTCTTCAAAAACTCATTTTCGTTTTTCTGCTGTTTTATTATCATATCAACGTTATGCAGTCTGGCCTGCAAGTCGTTCAACAGGTCTTCAACAGTTGATTTCTTCATATTAAATTCTTCTGGCTTTAGAATTTCTACAGAAGAAGGCATATAATCAAAACAGAAAGCTATAAGCTTGGGCACCCCCTTGATGACCAATTCCAACTCAACAAATGTCGCCCATAAATCTCCTTTTTCTTGAGCATCTGCAAACTCAGAATTCAGGACTATAAGGTCTGAATCCTCTTTAATCTTATCAACATACATTCTTAGTGTTTTTTCTACATGCTCTTTTGGTTTTCCAAGTATTTCTATTATAATTTTAGATCTGATATGCGTTTCTTCTGCAGTTAATTTTTCCTCTGGCATAAGGATCCGGAATAAAGTTAGATTTAAAAAGTTTTTGATGGATTGCAGTCTATTGACTAATGGTGTATCATAGCATTTTGACGGTTGGATAAGAAAGTTATTTATATGCTATTCTAATACTGTTGCTATTAATTGTGAGGTTAATATAAATGGCAAATATAGTGCACTGGCTTTTGCCAAAAGAAGAAAAATTTTTCCATATGCTTCAGGAGCAGTCTTCTAATGTTATTGATGGGGCTAATGAGTTTAAGAAACTAGTTTATAACTACAACAGAATAAGTTACTCTGCACAAAGAGCTTTTGTAAAAAGAATAGACGATATAGAGCATAAAGGTGATGATCTAACCCACAATATAATAGGGCTTTTAGACAAAACATTTATAACCCCCATAGATAAAGAAGATATACATGAGTTAGCTGTGCTTCTAGATGATGTCATTGACTTAATTAATAAAACTTCCAAAAGACTGATTATTTTCAAAATAATAAGAATTGACAGCCACATAAAAAATTTGGCTGATGCGGCTCTGGAAATCGTTAAAAAAATTGACGGCGGCATTATGGGAATCAGCAAACTGGAAAATATGAATGAATTCTACATTGGGGTGCACACTCTGGAAAATAAAGGTGATGACTTGTACCATACCGCCCTTGCTAAATTGTTTAACAAAAAAGATGTTATTGAGATTATAAAATACAAGGAAATTTATGAGCTTTTGGAAAGCGTACTAAATAAATGCGAAGAGATAGCAAATATAATAGAAAGCATAGTGGTTAAGCATGCCTGAAGTTTTTTTTAT
>DAOVKD010000109.1 GCA_030631975.1 Candidatus Woesearchaeota archaeon | reverse complement strand
TAATCAGACTTTATTGCCCCACAAATTTGAGATTTATACCTGTAAAAATCATATTGAAACAGCAGATGCTATAAAGAGAATGATTGTAAGAGGAGCAGGTGCGATTGGCGCGGCAGCGGCTTATGGAGCAGCGCAGGCATGCTTAGAAGCAAAAGAAAATTTTTCAGAATATATAAAAAAAGCAGCTGAGACATTAGAAAAAACAAGACCAACAGCTCAAAATTTATTTACCGGCATTAATTATGTTTTAAATTCACTAAAAAATTTATCAAGTTTAGGTGAAATTCAAAAAATTGCTGTTGAAAAAGCTAATGAATTTGCGGATTATGACGCTAAGGCATGCAAAAAAATAGGTGAATATGGAAATTCTTTAATTAAAAATAATTGTAAAATAGAAACACACTGCAATGCCGGCTGGTTAGCGTTTGTTGACTGGGGCAGTGCTTTAAGTTCAATCTATTTTGCGCATAGAAGCGGGAAAGATATTTTTGTTTTTGTTGACGAGACCAGGCCAAGAAATCAGGGCATGCTAACAGCCTGGGAGCTTGGACAAGAACATGTTCCGCATGCAATTATTGCAGATAATGCTTCTGGTTATTACATGAGAAAGAAGGAAATAGATATGGTTATTGCTGGAGCTGACAGGATTGCTGCTAATGGTGACACAGCAAATAAGATAGGGACTTATGAGAAAGCAGTTTTAGCCAAAGAAAACAACATTCCGTTTTATGTTGCTGCTCCAACAACAACTTTTGATTTGAGCATAGAAAATGGGAGCGAAATACCAATAGAGGAAAGAAACCAGGATGAGGTTTTGTTTATTTCTGGTTATGATGAGAGTGGAAAAATCATGAAAGTGAGAATTGCGCCAAAAGAAAGTTCTGCAAAAAACCCAGCTTTCGATGTAACGCCGGCTAAATACATAAGCGGCATAATAACTGAAAAAGGAATTGTTAAGGCAAATGAAGAAAAAATAAAGGGATTATTCAATCAATAAAAGAATTTCAATAATAAAAATTCAATAATTAAAAAGCATTAAAAAATAAGAACAATAAAAATAAATTAATAATAAAAACAATGATAAAAAATTGATTATTAAAAATTATAAAAAATTGGATATAATATAAAAATAATGAAAAAATCAATGAAATCAAAAATAAAATAAAATGGTGTCTCTATGAACGAAACAATAAAAATCATCAAAGAAAGAAGATCTATAAGAGCATATAAAGACAAGCCAATAGAAGAAGAAAAAATACAGGAAATAGTTGAATGTGGTTTAATGGCGCCTAATGCAAAACATTTACAGCCATGGAAATTCATTGTAGTTACAAATAAAGACTTGATAAAAGAAATTGCCAAAAGAGTCCAGGATAAAGTTATTGACAATCCAAGGTATTCTTTTGTCAAGGAAAGAGCAAAAACAAAAGATGATGTTATTTTTTATAATGCGCCTTTGGCAATATTTATTCTTGGCGAGAAAGACAGTAGATGGGCAAAATTGGATTGTTCCTATGCAGCGGAAAACATGATGTTAGCTGCAAAATCTCTTGGTCTGGGCTCATGTCCAATAGGAATGGCTCGTTACCTGACAGAAGAAAAAGATTTAGTTCAAAAATTAGATTTTGATGAAAATTATGAATTAATTATAACATTAGTCTTTGGCTACCCGGATGAAAAACCAGAGCCAAAAGAAAGAAATAAGGATGTTGTTGAGTGGGTCGAGTAAGATTCCAAAACCTTTTAAAATGGGCAAATATTCTGAGTACTGATTGATTAAAATGGATTGGGGGATGAAAAACAGGTTATCAGGGGTAATCAACCCAAAGACTGGAAAAACAGTTATGCTTGCAGTTGATCATGGCTATTTCCAAGGGCCAACAACAGGGCTTAGGGAGCTTAAAAAAGCTGTAGATCCTTTAATACCTTATGCAGATTGCTTGTTTATTACCAGAGGTATGCTAAGAAATTGTGTTGATTCCCAGACAAAAATTCCTATTTTTTTAAGAGTTTCCGGGGGTCCAAGTGTTTTAGGAGACTTGTCAAATGAGGATATAACAACATCCATGAAAGAAGCGTTAAGATTAAATGCTTCTGGCGTTGGTCTTTCCATTTTTGTTGGCGCAAAGAATGAAGAAAGAACTATATCAAATTTAGGCAGATTAGTCAATGAAGCTGAGGAGTATGGAATACCTGTTTTAGCCATAACTGCAGTTGGAAAGGAGATGGGAAGAGATGCAAGATATTTGGGTTTAGCCTGCAGGATTGCTGCTGAGATTGGGGCCCATGTGGTTAAGACCTATTATTGCGAAGAATTTGAGAAAGTTGTGGAAGGCTGCCCTGTGCCAATTGTTATAGCTGGAGGCAAAAAAATCCCGGAAAAAGATGCTTTGCAGATGGCCCGTAACGCTATAGACAAAGGTGCAGTTGGAGTGGATATGGGCAGAAATATTTTTCAATCTGAAAATCCGGTTGGAATGATAAAAGCAGTGAGAGCTGTAGTTCATGAAAAGGCAACTGTTGATGAGGCTTACAAGATTTATAAGAAAGAAAAAGCATGATTTCTTATGAAAGTCGCAGTATATTATAACAATAATGACATTAGAATAGAAGAAAGACCAAAACCAGAAATTTCTGATGGTGAAATTCTGGTGAAGATGAAGGCATCTGGCATTTGCGGCACTGATGTTATGGAATGGTACAGGATAAAAAAAGCTCCAAGGGTCTTGGGCCATGAAATTGCTGGAGAAATTGTTGAAAGCAAGTCAGAAAAATATAAACCTGGGCAGCGTGTATTTGTAAGCCATCATGTCCCCTGCAATAAATGCAAATATTGCTCTGAAGGAAATCATACCGCATGTGAAACCCTGCATAAAGGAAACTATGATCCAGGAGGTTTTTCTGAATTTATAAGAATACCAAAAATAAATGTTGATAATGGAACTTATTTATTGCCGGAGAATGTTTCTTATGAAGAAGCCGCAATGATTGAGCCTTTAGCATGTGTTGCCAGAGCTTTAAGGCTAATTAATGTAAAAAAAGGCTATATTATTTTAGTTTTAGGCTCTGGGGTTTCTGGTTTATTAAATATTCAGTTGGCCAAATTAAAGGGAGCAAATGTAACAGCAACTGACATTAATGAGTACAGGCTAAAAAAAGCAAAAGAATTTGGCGCTGATAAAGTTGTTAACGCAAATAATGAGCTTAATGTTAAGGCTGACAGGGTGGTAATATGCACCGGAGCCCTGCAAGCAGCAAAACAGGCATTTGAGTGCATAGACAGAAAAGGCACAATATTATTTTTTGCTGTACCTGGTAAAAATATTGAAATTCCAAATATTGATTTTTGGAGAAATGAATTAACAATAACTTCATCATATGGCGCAGCTCCTGCTGATTTAGAGGAATCTCTGGATTTAATTGCAAATAAAAAAATAAATGTTAAGGATATGATAACACATAAGCTGCCATTGGAAAAAATACAGGAAGGTTTTAAGATTACAGCAGATGCAAAAGAATCATTAAAAGTTGTTTTATGTTAATCGGCTTCATCCAAAAAATAGGGTTGTGCCTTTTTAGGGGAGGCGGGTGGGAAGAAGCATGCAATGATATTAATTAAAATGCTGTGTATCTTTACAAAGTGTTTCTGCTAACAAAATCAAGATGCAGCATTTTGCCTAAAGTTTGCTTTGGCACAACCCTAAAAAGAATTTTTGGAT
>DAOVKD010000058.1 GCA_030631975.1 Candidatus Woesearchaeota archaeon | reverse complement strand
TTTGCCCCAGTTTCTTCTTTTTCCTGCTCTTTTCTCAGATTTTTTGCTTATTTTTTTAACTTTCTTTCTGTTCTTCCCGCGAATAAAATTATAAAATAAAAGCAATAAAAACAAGGCAGCAACTATCCCAACGCCTATTAATATATAGTATAAGTACCCATAAAGGAAATTCCTAATATAAAGAGGAAGGTATTTAGCATTAAATAATCTGTTTTGGTGCCCTAAAAAGATTAGAGCTGCAATTAACACTAAAATACAAACCCAAATTCTGTTTATGGGAATTTTAAACTTTTTTGTCTCTTTTTTCCCTGCTTTTTCCTTTATCTGTTCTTCTCTCTCCCGCTCTAACTCTTCCTTCTTTTTTATTTCTTTCTCTTCCAGCTCTTTTTCCTTTTCCTTTCCTGCAAGTTTCAAAGCCCTTAATCTTTCTCTCTTAACCTTATATTTTACGCAGCCTTTTTTTATATTATTCCTAAATTTATTTATAGGCTTTCTAAAAATAATAGCCAAAACAATAAGTAAAACCAGCAAATAAATATAATATTGATAGAACTTTACAGCTGCTTTAAATTTCTTCATAGATTCACTTTCCTTTTTAAGAATTATATCAACATTTTTAGAATATATTGCGCCATTGCTTTCCAGATATATCTTAACGCCATATACGCCTGGCTCAATATCATAGCCTGGCTCAACATCCAAATTTATATTTCCAGCCTGTCCTGGATTCAGCTCTAAAGTTTTTGGGCTTGCTCTTACCCATGACACGCCTTCTAAACTTACATCATAAGCAGCTTTCTTAATCCCTTTATTCTTTACTTTGGCAAAAAACAGCTCATGGCTGTAGAAATTATTTATGCTTGTCTTTGCGCTTATGTCTGCCTGATAGCATGTTAATCTGCTCATAACATTAATATTTATTGTATCAGAAGCCATAAATTCTGTTTTATTGCCTGGAACTGCATGAACTGTAATTTCAAAATTCCCAGCCACATCGTCAGCAGGATTTACATTTAATCCAGCTGTTTTTTCCTCACCAGGATTTAACTGCAAAACTTTTTTTTCAGATATTACTGGCTTAGGCTCAGTTTCAAAACCCTTGGACTTATTATTTGACAGATTTAAGACAGCATTATTTTTATCCTCATATTTAGGCTGCAGAACAATTTCTTCAAATCCTGCCCAGGCTGGACCGTCTACCGCAAGATCAACGCTCTGCCTTAAAGTTCCTACATTTTTAATTATTATATCATAACTTTTGTCTTCACCGCCGCAAACAACATCTTTTTCTTTCTCCAGCTCCATCTCTAAGGCATAACATTCCCCAACATCAACCTCAATACTCTTTTTTCTTTGAACTTTCCCAAGCTCGCTTATAGTATTTAATTTAAAATTAAATTCTCCCTCTATATCTGCTGTATCTAAATTAATAAGAAAAATGCCTGATTTTTTTGCGCCAAGACTTGCGCTGTCCGCATTTAAGGCAGCCCATTCCGGAGCATCTAAAAACAGCCTGTACCTATTTTCAAAATTTTCATTGTTTGTAATTAAAATAGGAATTACTTTTTGCTCATCTTTGCACAATGAATAAGAATTATCATGCTGCAAAAATTTAATGCTTTCATCAGCCTCCTCAATAACCTCTCCCTGCTCTAAAGAGTAATCATAACATTCAGAAAACTTAAGAACCTGCCTGATGACTTTTGTTAAGCCGCTATTGGCTGTTATAAAAATATCTAAGCCGTAATCCCCCCTAATATTGCAGACAGAATTTACAAAAACAAGAAAGCTTCCCTTTTGTCCCGGATTCAAAACAAACCTGCTTGGATTAAAATTAACCCATTCTGCCGCATCACCATCCGCTAAAACTTTATACGAGCCTGCGGCTGTCCCTGTATTTTCAACAGCAACAGTGTATGCCTGGTTTGAGCACGGGCACAGCTCTACAGAAGGCAATGAAGCAGCTGTGAAATCTTCCTGCGCATTAACTAAGCCAATCAACAAAACCAGCAATAAAAATAAATTTAAAACAATTGTTTTAGCGTTCATTTTGGCATAGTTTACCTAGTAAGAAATAAAAATAAAAAGAAAAAAAATAGAAAAATCTAATAATAGGTTTTTTCTTCTTCCTTGCCTTCTTCCTCTTCTTCTCCTCTAAGCTTGCTGAATCCTATCATCAAGCCGATTATCACAAGCAGGATTACTAAAATTACTAAACCAACCTCAAGGCCCCTCTTGAGCTTTGAAACCCCGCTTGCTTGTTCTTCCTGAATATTTATATTTAGAGGAAGTTGCTTAAGCACTTTGTCTCCGCTGGTAATTGTTACTGTAAATGTCTGCTCTCCTGATGGAGCATTCTCATTTGCTGCAACAAAAACAGTAAAGGCTTTGCTGTCTCCAGCGCCTATTAGCAAAACATTTGACGGGCTTACCCTAAAATCTGCCCATGCAGCGCCATCAGCGCTTATTGTATAAGTCTTTGAGCTTGCTCCGGCATTTGTTAATGCTATTGGGTAGGCAACCTCTGCCCCTCCTTTTACAGCATTTTGCTTGCCAGCAGCAACTGTTATGATAGTCTTTTCTTCTGCTTTAGGCTCCTTAATAACAATAGCTTTTTCTTTTCCTAAAACAAAAATTGTTGTTTCCTTTACATTCTTCTTGTCCATGTCATCATAATATACTTCAACTTTTACTGTATATTCGCCTGTTTCTGCATTGTCTGGAATCCTTAAGAACATTTCCTCAGTTGTTGCCTGGTCATCATCATCCCCTTCTTTCTCAAGCTCATCAATAAAGTCAGCAGCGGAAATTCCTAGATCAGGCACGCTCACAACAACCTTAACGCCATCCTCATCTTTTTCTCCCCTGTTTCTTAGTCTTACAGTTGCAAGCAATGCCCTGCCCGCCTTAACTTCTGTACTGGGAGATAAAACAACATCTCTTATCTCAACATCATGCCTTTTTGTGCCAATGTCAAGCTCATATGTTCTCTCAACAGTTGGATTGTCCCTATCAGAAATTCTTATTCTTAGCTTATATTGGTCTTGATCCATTTTTTGAATTAAAGGTAATGTTAATTTCTTCACATATGTGACATTTGTTTTCATATCAAATGTATCAGTAATATCATCTACAGAATCTCTGCTGTCTATGCCTCTCAAAACAGCTTCTATTTGGACATCCTCAAGAATCAAAGCATCATCAGGGTCGTCAACCAAATTTTTAATTGTAACTTTTACCCCAATGTCATCTCCCCTGTCAACATCAAGTATAAAATTTGTAGAACTTTCAGTTACGGGTGTTCCATCAACTTGCACCTTTTTAATTGAAATATCGGCTAAAGCTGTAGCACTCATTAAAACCCCGATTAGAAATACCGCCAATAAACTAAAAATTTTTTTCATCATTTTTAATAAACCTCCCCCATTAATTTTTTATTTTAAATTAAATATAAATGAAATATCCCTTACTTATATTTAAATGTTTCGTTATTTTAGCATACTTCAGTAGATACATTAAATAACTATTATTAAGTTATAACATCTTACATATAAACATTTTGTTTTTATGTTTATATTATATCTATGGGCCTATACTTAATCCTTCTGTCCCCATCAATATCAATGACTATTTCTACCCAGTACCTTCCTGGTTGTGCATATTCTGGAATTTCCAATATTAGGTGCTTTGAGGACTCTTCATTTTCTCCAACAACCGATGACTTCAAGGTATTGCTCCTAATACCCAGCTCCCTTAGTATTGCTGTTATTCTCGCATCTTTTAAGTCAAAATTAGCTTTATTCTCAAAATTTAAGTATATGTGCAGTTCATCTCCTGCCCTCACAAACTCATTATCAAAAGCTATCAGGTTTATGTGTATTATGTTTCTTCTGTCGGACTCTTTTTTATAACTAATTAACTCAACTTGGCAAATAGCAGAACAACCATCTCCATTTATATTGTTGCCGTCATCGCATTCTTCATAACCTGAATCTATGTTGCCGTCTCCGCAATAGCCACCGGTTAAAATTATTTTTTCACAAGTATCTGAGCAGTAAGTACAGCTTCCGCCATAAGGCGGATTGCATGGCACACCGTTATTTGCGCCATAATCGCATTCTTCTCCTGAATCTATTTTACCATCCCCGCAAACCGCTTCGGCATACAGGCATAATTTCTTCACGACTACACTATTAGCTTGGCAATCTGGAGGGCATTCAGAAGCAGTATGCATAATGACGCTATTAGTTCCGGAATTAAATGTAAAATCACCTAAATCATCTAATCTAACTGTAATTGCGCAGGGATCAGCATCATCTTCAGTTTCTGGGCCAGTATCTCCATTTACCCCTAAATAAAAATCCTCATTTGTCTGGCATTGCCCTGGATTGCCTCTCCATACCTGTCCGATAATTGAATATGCACCTCCAACAGGAACATTAATTGATACTGTATCTTGCGGAGAGCAAGTTGAATGACAACCATCCCCGCAAACTCCTAAATCCACATTATATACATAATCGGCACCTATACAATCTGGAACCTCTAAATTACAATAGTCATCGCAGCCGTCATTGTTGCCATCGTCGCATTCTTCTCCCATCCATGATTGTAAGGAACCATCACCGCAAGAAGGCTGATATCTGGCATTAACAACAAACATTAAACTGAGAAGTATAACCAAACTAATTATGCTCAATATGCTCAAAACTATTTTTTTCATTTTTTTATGCACACTCTCCCTATCATTTAAAAATCATTTTTGAAAAATGCAGTATTTACCCCCATAAGTCTTCGGAAGTATTTCATTAGTTTTAAACTTTTCTAATTTTAATTATTATATAGTAATTAACTATTATTTTCATTATAAAATAGCAAAAGTATTAAACAAAAATATTATAAAAATGAAGTAATATCTTAAAGTAATGATTACTATAGTCGGTGCAGGGCCTGCAGGAAGCTATCTTGCCTATCTTCTTGCAAAAAAGGGAAAAGCTGTTACAATAATAGAGGAGCATAAAAAAATAGGGCGCCCTGTACAGTGTACCGGAATAGTGACTTCTTCAATTGAAAAGTTTGTGAAATTAAGAAAAGAGGTAATTGCAAACAGGCTAAACAAAGTTATTGTCATAAGCAAAAACAACAAAATAGAAGCCAACACAGATGAAATAGTATTGCGGCGCGATAAGTTTGATGAATATATAGCCAATATGGCGGCTGATCGAGGAGTTAAGCTCTTGCCCAACCACCAATTTTTAAATTTCAATGGAAAAAACTCACTAAAGATAAGGGATAAA
>DAOVKD010000100.1 GCA_030631975.1 Candidatus Woesearchaeota archaeon | reverse complement strand
TTTCTTGATAACCCTGCGGCAATGTTTATTGCAGTTGTAGTTTTTCCTACACCGCCTTTTTGATTTATAATGCAAATTTTTCTCAAATTTATCACCTTTTTTGGTTGTTTTGGCGCAATTTAAAAATTTATGCATGCCTAAGAAGACATTGAAGAGTGGGAGAATTCGTTTATATACATAAATAAATTAACCGAAATCAACTTTAGGAACATTTTCAGTTCCCGGTTGAGATTCAAAAAAAGGTTGTTTTTCATACCCAAACATATTTGCAATTATTACTGTAGGAATTTTCCTTATTTTTACATTGAAGACCTTAACTCTGTCGTTGTATCTATTCCTGGCAACTGCAACTCTATTTTCCGTGCCTTCAAGTTGTGCTTGTAAGTTTTTGAATGTATCCAAGTCTAAGTCTGGATATTTTTCTACAGTTACTAGTAACCTGCCTAATGCACTCCCCATGGCTTCTCCAATCTGTAATTGTTGAGCTCTATCGCCAGAAGTTGTAGCAGACTGCCACTGGCTTCTTAATTTAGTAACATCAATAAAAGTTTCCTGCTGGAAAGATTCAGATTCTTTTACAACTTCTATTAGATTGGGTATTAGGTCTGCTCTTCTTTGATATTGTGTTTCAACATTTGCCCAGCTTTCCTCAACTTCAGTAGAAGATTTAATTAGGCCATTATACAAACCAACAAACCACAGAACTATAATTAATAGAAAAACACCTATTCCTATTAGAACCTTCATGCTGTTACTCAATTTTTTGACCATAAGATTTCACGCTTAAAACTCCATTTTATCTACTATATTTATTAACTTTTCTAATAAATTTATCAATTCATTGACTAATATTGTTAAATCTTGTTTCCCCATTGCATCTTCCCGTACTTTTCGAAAAATTCCCATATCGATGTCATAGTTTTCCTCTACGCTTGAATATAATGAGTACAAGTCACTTGGGATCTTAATGTTTTTCATGAAAAGCAAACCGTATAATAACGGCATCAAGGTTGGCACTGCAGATTTGAGCAATAGCTTTAGGTCTTTTGGGTTTTTTATTCCTATGTAATTTTCCCTTAAATGAATTAGTTTAGACCTTAACTCGAATTCTATTTGTGTTCTGACATGTTTTTTGTCTAATTCTACTTTTTCTAATACATCAATTCCATGCAATAAAACATGAGGATATATCATATCCAGGATTTCCAATGGGAAAACATCATTGCTGTCCTTTAATCCAGATTCTGTGAATAAGATTGGCACAACCTTGGATTTTTTTGAGAAACTTAAAATAATAGGTTTTAATTTGTTAAGATCGCTAAAAGCTAGCTGTTTAGTTACTATAAGTATATTGTTAGGCTCTCCTTCTGTACCATATTTTATGATAGATACCAAATTATCTTTTAATTTTTCTTTGCATTCATTTATTAAATTTTCATACATTTTAACCTCCATTTTAAAATGATCCGGAGAATCCCCCTCCACCGGAGAAGCCTCCACCGAAACCTCCCAGACCTCCGCCTAGACCGCCCCTGCCAAAACCACCGCCAAAGCCCAGGAACATAAGCGGCATAAAACCCATCCTTCTTCTTCTATTTCTGCCATATATTCCCCCTCCAATTGAAGAAGAGATGAATAAAAAGAAGAAGATAAGGTATATTAAGTTACCATAACCAAAACTGGATCTTTTTTTATAGGTTGCTCTAAATTTGGATATAACTTCCTCATTATCTGTAACAAATTCATTGATGATTAAAGTGGCTTCTACAAGTCCTTTGCCGAATTCTCCATTTTTAAAAAACGGTTCCAGGGTCTTTACTCCAATTTGCCGTGAATCAAGATCCGTTATAGTTCCTTCTAAACCAAAACCCACTTCTATGCGGTATCTTCTTTCATTCGGAGCTATTAAGATTAATAAGCCATTATCTATATCTTTTTTACCAATACCTGCTTTTTCGAACAACTCAACAGCATATGTTTCAATATCTAAGTTTTCTAATGAATTTACTGTTACAATAGCGAGTTCCATAGTTGTTGTTTGTTCTATTTGCTGCGCTAAAGAATTTAATTGTGCTTCTGATACATCATCGATAATATTAGCATTATCAGTTACAAAATTATTTAATTTCGGGTAGCTTACAGCTAAAACTAAACTTGTTGATAAGATAATCATGATAGCAAGAATCATTGTTTTTTTCATTATCCTGAGAGAATTATAAGGGCATATATAAACTAATGTGTCAATCCTTAAAACAATGAAGAGTTTAGGCAATTATTTATTTAATGTTAACAATATCCAATATTTGCTCACCATACTTCATTATTTTTGTTGGACCTAATCCATGAACTTCTTCCAATTCCAAAGTTGTTGTTGGCATTTTCATCGAGATGTCTATTAATGTACGGTCATGCATTATTATATATGCAGGAACATTAGTTTCTTTAGATATTTGACTTCTCCAATCCTTTAGCCTTGTTATAAGATCATTTGATTTTTCTGAAGCATATTTTTTGGCAGTATTTAATTTGATTTCTACTTCTTGTTCTTCCAGAAGGCTTAGCATTTCATCTGTTATAAAGTAAGTATGGGACTTTCCTGAATATGAAAGGTATAAGGTGCTTTTTGCGCGGCTCATCGCTACATAAAAGAGCTTTCTTTCTTCCTCTTCCTTATCATATTCTTCAACTTTTACCATATCAATCACAGGGTGCTCTGAGCCTTTGCAAGGGAAATGGAATGTGCTGCAGCCCAATACAAAAACCATTTCTGCTTCCATCCCTTTTATTGAATGGATTGTTGCTAAGGTTACTTCATCTTTTCCTGCAATAGCAGTTTTCCTTAGTTCATCACTTTTTACAATATGCTTTATTTTTCTTAGTTTCATAAGTTGAGAGAGGTCAGTCACTTGCCTGTTTGTCCTTGCTAAGACAAAGATATCATTTATTGGAATAGTGGCTGATAATATTTTTTGGATGACAAATTCGAATTCTTGATTTTCTGAATCAAATTTTAATAATTGGATGTCTTTTTCCCCTTTTGCTCCAGATTCTATATCTGGCAGGCCTAGGCTTTTTATAGAGTTATTGATCAATTTGACAATGTGCTCTGTTGAACGGTAATTTTTTGTGAGAGTAATAATCTCAGACTCTGGGTATTTCTCTTCGAAGTTTAGGATATATCTTATGTCTGAGCCTCTCCAGCCATATATCGATTGCCGGGGGTCTCCTACACAAAATAGATTAGCTGGACAGAGAGTATCAACTAATTTTATTTGGGTTGAGTTGACATCCTGATATTCATCTATTAAGATATGGTCAAATTTAGGAATTGTATTTTCATGCTTTTTAAAAAGCGATAATGTATCAAGCAATTGGTCTGCAAAATCTCTATAACCATATTTTTTCATGTAGGATTCTGCATAGTTACATACCGCTAATACCATTTTAAAACTCCCTTCATGCTCAGGAGTTATGTTAAATGAAAACTCTTTAATTGGAAGGTGTTTAAATTTGAAATAGTCTCTCAAGAAAAAAATATCATTTAGGAATATATTTGCCAGCTGCTCTTCTGTCTTTCCTCTTTTTTGCGCCCAGGAAAAATAGAGGTCAATAGCCCTATCCATAGACATTTTAAGCGATTCTAGAGCTTTTTTTATGATTAATATCTTGTCTCGGTAATTAATAACCCTGACTGGCCTTTCATATAGGAGGTTGTTGTGTTGCCTTAGCATTTTTTCACAGAAGGAATTAAAGGTTTCAACATGCACATCTCCCAGATTATGCGCTTTAGAGAGTCTTGTAAGCATTTCCTGCCTTGCCTTTCTTGTGAAAGTTATTGCCAAGACTTTATTTGGATCTTGCGAACAGTAGTTCACCAAGAACTCTATTCTTTTTGTTAAGACAGTTGTTTTTCCGGAGCCAGCTCCTGCTATGCATAAAATCTTTGTGTTTTTACAAATAATCGCTTTTTTCTGGAAGTCGTTAAATTTTTCTAAGAAATGATTTAATGCATTGAAAGCTTTTCTGTCTT
>DAOVKD010000158.1 GCA_030631975.1 Candidatus Woesearchaeota archaeon | reverse complement strand
TAACAATTTTTTTATCAAATTTTTTTTGATTAACATTGACTCCAATACCAATTAATGCATAATTATCAGCATTAGAAACAGTTTCTGTCAAAATCCCGCAAATCTTCTTATCATTCACCAGAACGTCATTAGGCCATTTTACCTCGGCATCCAGTTTGGATGAGCTTATTATTGTTTTTGCAACAGCAATAGAAGCAATCAGTGTAAGATACCTGACATTATCCAAATCCACTTCTTTCAAAACTATCGTCATGTACAAACCATCTGTCTCAGAACTCCACTTTCTATTAAAGCGGCCTTTTCCTCCAGTTTGCTTATCAGCAACAATAACAATATTGCTTAACCCTTTTTTAGAGAATTCTTTAGCCTTATCATTAGTAGAATCAAGAGTTTTGAAATTACAGAACTTAAGCATCAAGACTCACTATTTTCCATTAATTCCTGTCTTCCAGCCGCCACCCAGGGGTTTGGCTTATTATTATGATTTTTTTTCTCTATATATCTTGATACTGCTGTAGTAACCAAAATTGTCTTTTGGCCATTTGTTATCTCCTTGCGTTTTTTCCGGGAATATTCCTTCACAGATTTAAGTATGTCATTTTTTTCTATGAATGAGGTTGTAACATGACCTTTAACAAAATTTTTGTTGTGCAAAACAGCCAAATGGAAAGGTATGGTTGTCTTTACACCCTCTATAAGATATTCTCTAAGGGCGCCTTTCATTCTCGAAATAGCCTCATGCCTGCTTCCTCCAGAGCATATAAGCAATGACAGCAGTGAATCATAATGAGGAAGCACCCTATAACCAGAATGACATATGCTATTGACCCTTATGCCAGGACCTCCTGGAGGAAGATAGTTGACTATTGTTCCTGTTGAGGGGGAGAAATTATCCAAAGGGTCCTCTGCATTAATCCTGCATTCTATTGCCCATCCATCTAATTTAATGTCCTCCTGGATAAATGTGAGTTTTGCTCCTGCCGCTAATTTTATCTGCTCCTTAACAAGATCAACACCGGTAACCATTTCTGTAACGCCATGCTCAACCTGTATCCTGGTGTTCATTTCTATGAAACAAAAATTATTCTTTTTATCAAGCAAGAACTCAACAGTGCCTGCGCCCCCATATTTTGCAGCTGATACCGCTCTTACTGCCGCCTCCCCCATCTTTTCCCTTAACTCGTCGTTTATAGCGGGGCTCGGGCTTTCTTCCACAAGCTTCTGGTGCTTTCTCTGGATACTGCAGTCCCTTTCCCCCAAATGAACAACATTGCCGTAATGATCAGCTAATATCTGAAATTCTATGTGTCTTGGCTCCTCAATATATTTTTCCATATACAATGTTTTGTTTCCAAAAGACAAAAGCGCTTCTGCCTCTGCGCTTTCATAAGCCTTTTCCAGCTGTTCTTCATTCCTAACAATCCTCATCCCCTTTCCGCCGCCTCCTGCCGCAGCCTTAATAATAATTGGAAAGCCTAATTCAGAAGCAAGTTTAAATGCGTGCTTCTTATTCTTCAATGGTTTTATAGCCCCGCCTATAACCTGAATACCCGCCTTAAGAACAGTTTTCTTTGCCATTACCTTATCGCCTAAAAGCTCTATTGTCCTTGAGGAAGGCCCTATAAACTTAATCCTGTTTTTCTCGCACAGCTTTGCAAACTTTGCATTCTCCGCTAAAAAACCATAACCCGGATGGATAGCATCTGCTTTTGTCTTTTTTGCAATTTTTATTATCTTGTTTATATCCAGATAACTGGCAGCAGGCCCTATATAGGATGCCTTATCTGCAAATTTAACTGCCAGTGTATCTTTATCTGGTTTTGAATAAACTAGAACAGTTTCTATTCCCAGCTCGCGGCATGCCCTTATTACCCTTAAAGCAATTTCCCCCCTGTTAGCTATTAGAACTCTCTTAAACTTCTTCTCTTTTGCCAGAATTGTATATTCCTTTTCACTAAAGCTGCTAACGCTTAAGCCTTTGGCAAGCATATCAATAAATGTCTGGGAAGACCTGCTGCTTACTATCTTCTTCAGCTCTCTTTCATCCATACTAGGAAGCTTCCTGATTAAACTTGACGTTATTGTGTCTCCAAGCTCTGCCAAACCAGTTTTTTTGAATACCTTTTTCCTTTTGTCAACTGCAATGATATTGCTTTTAATTAATGCCTCAACTTCTTCATAAACCAAAGGCGCTGTCTTTTTTATTTTGTTAAATACTTTCTTAAAAGCCTTATAAGAATGTTCTACTGGAATCAGGCTTTTATTTAGAGACGAGACTAGCATACCCTTAATACCCCTGCCTTTATTTTTCCTCTTCGCCATAGTCCAATGTATTGGTTTTCATTTTATAAATATTTGCATATACAACTCTGTCTAACCTATGATTAAGCAAACAGAAAGAAATTGTTAAAGGACTACAAAGCAAAGATAAAGAAATCCAAGATTTAAAAGAAAATAAATTGAAGCTATTATTCAAACCCCCTTCCCCAACTCCATTGCCTTAACTGTATTATCAAGAAGCATAGCTATTGTCATTGGTCCTACTCCGCCCGGCACCGGGGTAATGTAACCTGCTACTTCTTTTACGTTTTCGAAATCAACATCTCCTGCTATTTTTCCCGCCACCCGGTTTATGCCCACGTCAATTACTATTGCTCCGGGTTTTACCATATTTTTTTTGATAAGTTTTGCCTTCCCGCACGCAACAACTAAAATATCGGCATTTTTTGTATGTTCCTTAAGATTTTTAGTTTTAGAATGGCATATTGTGACAGTAGCATTTTCCTGCAGCAACAGTAAAGCAGTGGGTTTTCCAACGATATTGCTTCTTCCAACAACAACTGCATTCCTGCCTTTTATTTCG
>DAOVKD010000121.1 GCA_030631975.1 Candidatus Woesearchaeota archaeon | reverse complement strand
TGAAGAGGATAAGCTAAAGCACAATGTAAGAGCGCTTGTAAACTGCATAAGAAATAATGTAAGCAACGAGGCAAAGCCATTTATTCATTTTACTGCTACAAGCCACGACATAATATCGACTGCAGATGCTTTAAGGTACAAAGATTTTACTAACAATATTTTGATTCCAGAATTAATAAACTTTGAAAAAACTCTTGTAAACACTGCTTTAAAAGAAAAAAATACACTACAGATTGGAAGAACTCACGGCCAGCATGCTGTTCCAATTACTTTTGGTTTTGCTGTTGCGCAGTATGTTTCAAGGTTTGGAAATTCTATTTTGAAAATTAAAAGAGCCGGGAATAATCTAAGGGGAAAAATTGCTGGCGCAGTGGGAAGCTATAATGCTTCTTCATTGTTTTTCAGCAATCCTGAGGAATTTGAAAGAGAAGTTTTATCTGAATTAAATCTAAAACCATCTCCTACGTCCACGCAAATACCTGAGGCAGAATTTGTTGTTGATTATGTTAATTCTATTGTTGAGAGTTTTGGTGTTTTGGCTAATTTATCCGATGATATGAGGAATCTGCAAAGATCAGAAATAGCGGAAGTTGCGGAAGTTTTTGGAAAAATACAGGTTGGAAGCTCAACAATGCCCCAAAAAAGAAATCCAATAAATTTTGAAAACGTAAAAAGCTTATGGAAAGAATTCATGCCCAGAATTGCAACGGTTTATATGGATCAAATATCAGAACATCAAAGAGATTTAACTAACAGCGCTTCATCGAGATTTATACCTGAAATTCTTGCTGCATTTTACGCTTCTGTAATAAGATTAAACAGGACAATGCAAAATTTACAAGTAGATAAAGAAAACTTAAGGAAGAATTTTGAGATGAATAAAGGCTTAATTGCCGCAGAGCCATTGTATATACTGTTAGCTGCATGCAATCATCCGGATGCTCATGAGACTGTAAAGCAGCTAACATTAAAAGCCCAGTCAACAAAAAAACCGCTAACAGAAATACTAAAAAAAGAAAAGTCGCTGCATCCTTATATTAAGAAGTTTACCAAAAAGCAGCTAAAAATAATAACAAACCCTGAGAAGTATACTGGAATTGCCAGCAAAAAAACAGAAAGTGTTTGTCAATATTGGAAGAGGGAATTGAAAATATAATTACTTTATCATTCATTATTCTAAATATTTATAAATGAAAGCGACTCCCGTAATTTTGCCGAGATAGGTTTTTATGCCGAGATTAGTTTCTCGAACGCATAACCTGGTATTGCACAGATAATCTAAAAATTAGTGTAGGCCTGGAAAGCCTGGCCCGTCAAGGGCGTCTGGGTTCAAAAACAGTATATCCAACCTTTTATCGCTTCAACTCTGTTGTTGCTCAACTAAAAAACCGGATTTCTGTTCGAAAGTCCCAGTCTCGGCGTTGTATATTTTTGTGATTTTCAGGGGAACATTTATATACTTGGAACCCTTTTCTGAGTTTTATGGCTCTTAAAATAGACAACTCAAAAGGGGAACTGGTTATTGATCCTTATGACAGTAAGGGTAAATGGGAAAAGTGGAAAAAAACAAGGATTCTTGAAGGTATTAGTGCACAAAATGCAAAACTTCTCTTGAAATATCTCTTTGATATGGAACAGGGGATTAATATAAGCAATAAGAACAAGAAGGGCTCTAGGAGCTACAGAAGGCTAGTTGATTTGAAGAATAAGGTACTTAGGCTGATAAGATTCTTTGAAAAAGAGCTTGGTATCAAAGATGTTACAGAGCTGGATGAGAGACAAGTTATAGCCTTTTTTAGCAAGATGCGTGCAGGCAAAATCAAAAAGAAAAAAGGGGAAGGAGTTTATAAAACGGTTGGGGACTACGTAAAAGACTTCAAGGCATTCTGGCATTGGTACATGCTGTACTCAAAAAAAGAGCGCAATAGCATTATTCCTGACATAACGACTGATTTGGACGCAAGCAATGAAAAACCTACTTTCTTCTATTTTACATTTGAGGAACTTAAAAAATTAACTGACCATTCAAAATATGATTACAAGGTCATGGAATATTTTATGTTTGACAGCGGATTGCGCTCTCCAACAGAATTAATGAATGTTAAGGTTGGGGATATAACTCCTGTTCCAAACAGCGAATTCTTATGGCTAAATATAAGGGATGAAACTTCGAAAACATTCGGCAGAAAAATCAAACTGTTGATATGCCACCATCTCCTTAAGGATTTCTTAAAAAACAAGGTTTCTGAGGACTTTGTATTTAAACTAAATCCTCGTGTTGTCAACCAATATCTAAACAGGCTTGGTGAAAAGGTTTTGGACAGAAAGGGTCTGACAATGTATGATTTTAGGCACTCTTCTGCTTGCTACTGGGTTCCCAGGTATAAATCCGAATCTGCCCTTAAGTACAGGTTTGGATGGAAAAAAAGCGATATGATTATCTATTACACTGAATTTCTTGGCATGAAGGACACAATACAGCAAGATGATATGCTTATTGATGTAACTAAAACAGAGATAGAGAAAGAACTAGAAACTGAAAAGAGAGAGCGTTTAATGCTTACCGAAGAATTGTCAGATTTAAGAAAACAATTAAACAAAATAAATTCATTTATGAATGAACTAAGTGGAGATCCTGACATGGTGGATACCTTAGCAAAGAAAGCAATGAAGCATAAAGTAAAAAGTGTAGTTCTATAGTTTAGATAAACTCCATCAAAGGCCTTTCCTTATTTTTCTTTATGCTTTCCTCTGTTGAAACCAGCTTTTGATACATTTCATCAAATTTTTTTTCAAAAACCAAATCATACTCAAGCATTGCAGATCTTACATACTGGGAAATTGTCTTGTAGCCTTTTGCCTGTGCATTTACCCTAATTCTTTCATGCTGGTTTTTTGTTAATCTTACCACAAGACATCTCCTTTGTGTCATCTTAATCACATCCCATATTGCATAGCAACTCTATTAACTAGATAATCAAAACCCCCCTTATGATGTTTAGTGGAACAACCTTTGCCTAAATGAGCCTCAGTGCCATGACCTAAACCCCGCTGCATCCTTAAAATGTGCATAACTGGAACTAAATCAGTTTCAACCCTTCTTATTTGTTTTTTGTTTAACCCAGCTATGTTTAGGCTGTACCTTTCATGGCCGTCATCGACTGACAAACAACGTGTGTTTTTATACACCAAGCCCTTTATTCCATCCAGTATGTCATCAATCGCTTCCGCAGCCTGCCTGCCGTTATAGAGGCCAGCAACATACTGACCAAAAATATCTTTTAATGTTGTTTTTACCTGTCCGTTGTCCATTTTCCTTACCTCCTGCCTATAGCTTTCGCTACTGCAATTTTGGTTTATTTTTTCCAATAATATCCAGAAATCACCTGTTTTTTGACGAAAAAGCTGAAGTTTGGAAATGCTGTAATCTATAAATATCTAGTGACTGATTTTATTTTTAAAGCTGCAAATATGACAAATTTTTTGTTTCTATGTTCAGAAATTGTTATTACCACTAAAAAATAGTCAAACAATGATAAATT
>DAOVKD010000116.1 GCA_030631975.1 Candidatus Woesearchaeota archaeon | reverse complement strand
TTATTATTTTTAAGATAATCAGAATTGATGGCCATATAAAGAATTTGACTGACATTGTTCTGGAAATTGTAAAAAAAATTGATCAGGGTATTATGGGGGTTAGCAAACTAGGAAATATGAATGAATTCTACATTGGGGTGCACACTCTGGAAAATAAAGGTGATGACTTATACAGCACAGCTCTTGCTAAATTGTTTAACAAAAAAGATGTTATTGAAATTATAAAATACAAGGAAATTTATGATTTTTTGGAAAGCGTACTAAATAAATGCGAAGAGATAGCAAATATAATAGAAAGCATAGTGGTTAAGCATGCCTGAAATCTTTTTTGTGCTGGTTGTATTTACTATAGTGATTGCCTTAATTTTTGATTTTGGCAACGGGATAAATGACGCTGCAAATGCTATTGCAACTGTAGTTGCAACCAGAGCACTGCCTTTATGGGGCGCAGTTTTACTTGCTGCTGTCGGGAATTTTGCTGGTGTGTTTATTTTTGGTGTTGCTGTAGCCACAACAGTAGCCAAAGGTCTTGTAGATCCTTCTATTGTTACAGTTTATGTTATACTTGGCGGCTTAATTGGAGCTATATTTTGGGTGTATTTTGCATCATTTAAGGGAATTCCTGTTTCAGCATCACATTCTTTGCTTGGAGGTTTTATTGGCGCTGCCTTGGTTAAAGGTGGGGTATCATCATTAAAACTTGGTGGGATTGCCAAGATAGTGGCTTTTATAGTGGTTGCTCCTGTTTTAGGAATGGTAGGTGGATTTCTATTTTTTGTATTAATAATGTGGATTTTCAGGAAAGCTAACCCTATTAAGATAAATAAATGGTTTAGAAAGTTGCAGCTTATTTCAGCTTCATCTTATGCTGTAACTCATGGCGCGAATGATGCGCAACAAGTAATGGGGATAATAGCTCTTTTATTATTCAGCACTGGTTTTTTAGGCGGTGAATTTTTTATTCCATTGTGGGTAATTCTTGCATCCTACACGGCAATTGCATTAGGAACATTAATTGGCGGCTGGCGTGTAATAAAAACTATGGGTATGAAGTTAACAAAGTTAAGGCCTGTTCATGGTTTTTGCGCTGAAACTGCTGGTTCAATAGTTGTTGGCTTTGTAAGTATAATAGGAATTCCAGTAAGTACAACCCATGTTATAGCTGGTTCTATTACAGGTGTTGGAGCAACAAGAAGATTATCAGCAGTAAGATGGAGCTTAGCAAGGAATATTGTATGGGCATGGGTTTTAACAATACCTGCTGCTGCAATAGTCTCCGGAGCCAGTTATTTTGCGATTAGTTTGTTTATTTAGTTATCTTCTCCATATTAGAACAATGTTTATCAAAACTGGCAAAATAATCAGGAATAGTGTTGCAAGGTTTTTTGCTTTTTCTGTTGTTCATTCGTAAACAATGCCATAATTGCATGGCGATACATTATTGGTAATTCTGTTTTGATATTTTTTCATTACTGCTTATTTCATTTTTATTGGGGCTTATATTATTTTTTTTATTGATATTATCGTCCTGTAATTAGGTACATTCATAGGGTCCTCTAGATTTGGGTAGATATCTTTAATATTGAAATTTCTAAAGCAGGGGTACTGTGCTACTATTTCTCCAGATTTTGAAGAATCTTCAGATGTCCAATTCAATTTTCTTAACATATATTTAACATGTGTATTTTCAATATTAAATTTTGATTTTCTTAAGAGTCCTTCCATTTCACTAAAAGTAAATGATTTAGCATAAAATGGGTCAGATAATTCAGATACTTCTTTGCCATCTGATAATGTTCTTCTCAAATAATGAACAACTTTTCCATCTTTATCATAGCCTAAATGGTCCCCGCAGATAACTTCCATATACAAAATTCCTTCTTCTTTAAGGATTGAATATGCACTATCGATTGCATTTAATCTTAAGCGATTTGCTTTTGAAACATCCTTGTCCATGATAAACCCAAAATCTCCACTGATATAAAGTATCATGTCAAGACTTGCTGGTTTAAATGGCAGAGGTTCCCTCATATCTGATTTAATAACATAAATATTCTTATCTCTTGCTTTTTGTAGCATTTTCTCGCTAATATCGGTTCCATATAACCTTCCCCACCCATAATCTTCAGATATGTTCCTTCCAATTCTTGCTAACCTGGTTCCATCTCCTACTCCAACATCTAAAATATCTCTTAACTCCCCTTTATTTATTAAATTGATAATATCCCTATCTACAGCCTCATTAACTTTCTTATCTATTGAGTCGGTAACAGATGCTTCGTAAAAGAATGGAGCTAATTTTGAAAATCCATTACTAATTAATTCAAACCAGTCCTCGGGTAGATCTGACTCTTGAATCCATTTTTGACTGTGATATTGAAATTTTATAGACATAATTCAAGTATTTTATTAGGTCGGATATATAAATTTTACTATTTTTTAGTGACAACTACCCATTTTCCAAATTTATTTTTTACTAAAAATGATATATTAGATTTGGCTCTCTTGCAGCTTTTACTGCTACTTTCCATCTTTAATTCACCTTCTTACAATTTTTTTTCATTACTGCTTATTTCCTTTTTGTTGGGGCTTACACTATTTTTATTGATAATCGCATCCTTTGTTATTTGGCTGTTTGTTTTTTCTTTTTGTGTTTTGTTTTGATTTTTCCTGGTTTTGATTTCTCTTCCTTGTAAAAATCCTCAAAAAGTTTCTCTCTTTTCTCTTTCTTTGCTTTCCTTCTTTTTTTGACAATTTGCTCTATTTTTCTTTTTTCTTCTGGTGTTCTTAAAACTGGCTGAAACACATACCTGGATATAAAATTTGAAACGTTTGAAGTTTTTGCTTTAGGCTTAACCAAATAATCCCTATAATAATAAACAGCGTAACTGCCAGCTCCAAATACAATTATCAGAATAATAACAAGAAATAATGTTCCACCAATTCCCCTAGGCTTACTTACAGGATCTAAGGGATCTGTGCCTTTTTCTATCTCTTCTTCATCATCTATGCCATCTTCATCACTATCCGCCTTATTTGGATTTGTTCCAAAAGTATATTCTTGCAGATTAGTCAATCTATCCCGGTCAAAATCCAAATTAGCATCTGAGGAATCATGCGGGTCTAATCTATGCTCTAATTCCCATTTGTCTAGGATTCCATCTTTATCGCTGTCTTTTTCCTCATCAGGTATTGCTCCTCCTTCACGTTTTGTTTCTGAGCATATCCAAGAAATGCATTTAAGACCGGCTTCACAATCTGAATTATCTGAACAAAAACCACCAATTGTGCTTAAACAATCATTATCCTGATCCCTACAGTGTTCGCAATAGCCTTCAGAAACAAATACACCTTTATCACACCATTGTTTTGTATTTAGGTCACAGGCTCTGTCTGCGCAAAACTCTGCAGGCTCTACTGCATTAATAATTACAGTATCTGGTTCACTATTTTCTTTGCCATCATTCGTAATTAGCTGGATAGCATAAAACCCGGCAGTATCAACTATTAATTTAGGATTTAGTATGGTCTCATTTGATAAAGATACTCTGCTATTTTCCGGCTTGCTCAACATCAACCACATAAATGTTATTGTATCATTATCCCTGTCTGAACCAGAGCCTTGC
>DAOVKD010000056.1 GCA_030631975.1 Candidatus Woesearchaeota archaeon | reverse complement strand
CTCTACTTCTTCTCCCACCTTAACATTCCTGTCAGTGCCTGCATCTGCTGTTGGCTTATTATTCTCTGGTAAAGTCATCTGCGCAGTATATGTTACTGTATCTGGCAGTGAATTTGATTGCCCATCATTGACTCTTAAGTTAAACATATAATTTCCTTCTACATCTACAATAAAGCAAGGATTAGGCAGGTTATTATCTGAAAGTTTAGCTTTGCTGCCAACAGGCTTAAAAACCACTGCCCATGTGAATGTCAGGGGATCATTCTCCATATCTAAACCAGAGCCTTGCAACTCTACTTCTTCTCCCACCTTAACATTCCTGTCAGCTCCTGCATCTGCTGTTGGCCGGGTATTGCCTTGGTCAGATTGCGCATAGGCATAAATACTAAAGAACAAAAATAAAATTCCAAGACATAATATTCTGGTATATTTCATATACCTACCCATTTTTATCAAATGCATATAATATCTTCTATATTATATCTGACTCTTTTAAAAAAGCAGGATTTTTGCTGCCTAAAATTTCGAATAGGCTCCTTAAATCATGTGCACCCCTCATTTCAAAAGGTTTTTGGGCAAAAGATGCAATTGCAGTCTTTACCCTAAATTTTCTGCACAGTTTTATGTTTTGCATTATTCTTCCCAAGACTACCTGCTTATTTTTTGAGTTTAGAATGGAACTTAATGAAAAACCTATGGTTATGTTATTCTCCTTTGCCAGTTTGCATAAGATATGGTTTAACCCAGAGGCTCTTTGATGGATAAAATCCTTTTTAGGGCTCTCTTCAAAAGAAAAGACCATATCTGCTTTTGATTTTTCCATGATTTCCCGGTCGTTATTGGAGCTTCTAACAGCGACAAAAACTTTTTTATTTTTTGATTTATTCCTGAGCTTATTTATGCTCCTGCTATCCGCTAAAATTCCGGTATAGAGTTTAATTTTCTTTGCCTCAAATTTTTTTTGTTTGGTTTGATATCCCCTGGTATCATAAAGAAAACATATGGCATTGTACCCTAGTTTTTCCGCTATTACAATGAATTCTTCTTCATTATTGCAGGGCATTACAATATCAATCATTTTACTAATTTTAAGCAATATTTATCAATAATTATAATTGTGCTTATAATATTTACTAGATTTTGGGTTTTGGCGGGTTAGTGCAAAATTCTCGTTTCACTCGGGTGTCATCTGGTTCGGCTTTGCTGGAAATTGTGATAGCTGACATTCCCCGTAAGGGACGTCCCCCTTGTCAGCTTTATGTTTATCATTCAGAGCCTCACAAAATTGATGACACCTACAATTTTGCACTAACATGGGTTTACTATATAAAAGTTCCATAGGAAACAGAGGGGGTATATTTTCTCGAATGTTTATATCAAAACCCCTCTATTTAAAAACAAAAGTATTTAAATACAACCCTGTTTTTAAAGGTTTATAAACAAATTTCGCATTTGGGGGTGTAAAAATGGCTAAAAAAGTTTCTAGAGACATCAAGATAGTTAATATAGTTGTATCCACTTCTCTGGAGCATGATATACCTTTAGAAAAGATGGCTGCTACATTAAGCAATACAGAATATAACCCGGAACAGTTTCCGGGGCTTGTTATAAGGGTAAAGGAGCCTAAAACGTCTGCTTTAATCTTTAGCTCTGGTAAAGTAGTATGCACAGGCGCTAGGACAATAGAAAAAGTCCAGGAAAGCATAAAGAAGATAATAAAAAGCCTGGAGAAGATAAATATAAATATCAAGGTAAAGCCAGAAATAAAAATCCAGAATATTGTTGCCTCTGGCAGCGTTAGAATGGACTTAAACCTGAATGAACTTGCAACAAAATTGCAGAATGTTGAGTATGAACCTGAGCAATTCCCAGGCCTGGTCTATAAACTGCCTCAGACAAAAAGCAACCCGCAAGCAACTTTCTTATTATTTAGCAATGGAAAAATTGTCTGCACAGGAACAAAAAGCGAGGAAGAAGTTCATATGGCATTGGACAAGCTGATAGAGAATCTCAAGAAAGTCAAAGCGTAGTTTTTTCTTTTTTGTTTCACAACCCACTGGACATCCACGCGTGAGATTTATAAACAGATGAGGGGTGTATACACTTCATGCAAGAATTAGTTAAGATAGACGCATCAGAACAGGTAAAGAGGTTCCATGATTTTCTAGAGTCTTTTTACTATTCACAGATTGTTGAAAATTTAAGAAAAGACAATAAGTTCATTGTTGTGGATTTTGCAGAGCTTTCTAAGTTTGACCTTGATTTAGCTAATGATATGCTAGATACCCCAGAAGATACTATAAAAGCTGTAGAACTTGCTGTTGAACAGTTTGACCTGGAAGATATAAAAGGCTTTAAAGTTCGTTTTAAAAATCTGCCTGGCAGCCAAAAAATTATGATAAGAAACATAAGAAGCAAACACATTGGCAAACTTATGTATGCTGAAGGTGTTGTAAGGCAGAAATCAGATGTAAGGCCCCAGGTAACTGCTGCAAAATTTGAGTGTCCTGTATGCGGCAATATAATCAATGTTTTGCAATTAAATGGCAGTTTTAAAGAACCATCAAAATGCGGCTGCGGGAGAAAAGGAAAATTTTTTTTGCTCAGCAAAGAGCTTGTTGATGCGCAGGGAATTGTCTTAGAAGAGGTTCCTGAAAGCCTCGAAGGTGGAGAGCAGCCAAAAAGAATCAATATCCTTCTTAAGGATGATTTGGTAAGCCCGCTCAGCGAGAAAAAAACAAATCCTGGCAGCAAGATTGTCATTACCGGCATAATTAAAGAAGTCCCAATCATTTTACGGACAGGTTCCAAGTCAACCAGGTTTGACCTCATGATAGAAGCGAATTATATTGGAGCAGTTGAGGAAACTTTTTATGAGGTTAAAATTTCAGAGGAGGAGGAGCAGAAAATAATTGAGTTCTCTCAGGATCCGGAATTGTTTCCAAAGCTTATTGCTTCTGCTGCGCCTTCTATCTATGGCTATGAGAAGGTTAAAGAAGCCCTATTATTACAGCTTGCAGGCGGTGTTAGAAAGGTCAGAAGCGACAAAGTTGTTAGCAGGGGAGATACGCATATTTTGCTTGTTGGAGACCCTGGAAGCGGAAAGAGCGTAATGCTAAAAAGAATCAGTGTTATAGCGCCCAAGGGAAGATATGTATCCGGCAAAGGTGTTTCTGGCGCTGGCTTAACCGCCGCTGTTGTAAGGGATGAATTTTTGAAAGGCTGGAGCCTGGAAGCAGGCGCTTTGGTTTTAGCGTCTAATGGTCTTTGTTGTATAGATGAGATGGATAAAATGACCCCTGAAGATAGGGATGCCATGCATGAAGCGCTTGAGCAGCAGACTATAAGCATTTCAAAAGCAAACATACAATCAACCTTAATTGCCAGGACCACTGTACTTGCAGCAGCTAATCCAAAATTTGGCAGGTTTGATCCTTACGGAATAATCGCAGAGCAGATAGACATGCCCCCAACATTAATCAATAGGTTTGATCTTATTTTCCCAATTAAGGACATACCAGATGAAACCAGAGATGAAAAAATGGCAAGCCACATACTTAAACTGCACCAGAATCCTGATATTTGCGAGCCTGAAATACCTACAGACTTTCTAAGAAAGTATATTGCATATGCCAAGCAAAAAGTCACACCAGCTAT
Organism: Candidatus Woesearchaeota archaeon; assembly: GCA_030631975.1. GTDB lineage: Archaea > Nanobdellota > Nanobdellia > Woesearchaeales > GW2011-AR4 > JACPJP01. The sequence goes on along the minus strand of DAOVKD010000056.1, from coordinate 1,713 downwards.
CACGGATGATGCTTTGCAGGAAATAAAAGATTTCTATCTTAAAATGCGTCTTAGCGGAGGGGTAGAAGAAGGCATAAAAGCAATTCCTATTTCAGCAAGGCAATTAGAAGCTCTTGTAAGGCTTACAGAAGCAGCTGCGAGATTAAGGTTGAGTAATAAAGCGATGGGGGCAGATGCGAAAAGGGCTATTGAGCTTGTTGAATATTGCTTAATGCAGGTTGGTTTTGATAGGGAAACTGGAAAAATAGATATTGACAGAATAACAACAGGAATTTCTGCATCTCAAAGAAGCCATATAAGCGTAGTAAAGGAAATCATTAATGATTTAGAGAATAAGGTAGGAAAAACTATTCCAATTGATGATATAATAGAGGAATCCAAAAATAAGGGCATTGAGGAAGAAAAGGCAGAAGAAGTTCTAGAGAAATTGAAAAGGGTTGGCGAAGTGTTTGAACCGAGACGTGGATTTATCAGCCGCATATAATATCCCTTCTTGGCTCGTGCAATCTTGAATATTGTTATTTAAAACCCCACAAAAAATATATAAACACCATAATGTTGCTTTGTTTTGGGGTGTTAATTTCTTGCCTGAAGAAGAGCAAAGATTTCAAAAAAGGCAGACTGCATATAAGATAAGAATCAAAGATATACTTAATTCCAAATACATAAAAACCGAAGGTTTTTACCCCAATTATCTTGAAGCAAATGACCGGGAAGTATCTAGAATTAATATAATAGGGGTTGTAGTCCAGAAATCAGAGATAAACAACTATAAAATATTAACTATAGATGACGGCACTGGAAGAATTTCTGCCAGAGTTTTTGAAAATAATACATTATTAGACAAAATAGGCGTAAGCGATATCATACTTATAATTGGCAGGCCAAGGGAATTCTCTTCAGAAAAATATATACTTATAGAATCAATAAAGAAAATATCTCCTGCTTGGGCAAAAGTAAGGAAATTAGAATTGGAGAAGAATTTAAGAGGGGATGGTGCAAAAAAAAAGGGCAGTAAAGCTATTTCTGATAAACATTCCATTGAAGAATATGCTGCTGAGCTGTGCCGCAATAGAGTCTTTAAGCTGATAAAGGAGATTGACAAAGGAGAGGGTGTTTCTATCGAAGAGCTTTCATCAAGAAACATCAAAGACATAGATAAGGTAATTAATAATCTTCTAAAAGAAGGGGACATTTTCGAAATTAAGCCTGGAAAATTAAAGGTATTAGAATAAAATCGGAGTTACATAGACCTCTATAAAGGCTGCAACAAGAAGGAATGCCAGTGAAATCAGCAGGAGTTCAGAAACATCAAAAAGAATATGTGAAAACTTTTCGTCTTTATAATGTTTTTTTATTATAGCAACAGAGATTATGCCCCCTGCTAAACCTCCGTAAAAATAGGCAAGTATTTCCGGGACTCCATGCAAAATGTATCTAAGAAGCCCTATCGATGCCACATTAAAATAGCTTGAAAATTTCTCAAATCCTACAACACCAGCATATTGGCTTATGTTTGACCTTATGAAATTGCCTATAGCAGTCCCTATAACACTCGCATTCCATGTCAAAATAAAAATTGCTCCTGCGCCATAAATGAAAGCAAACAATATTGCAAATGCCAGAACCTTTATGTTGTTAAGAAGTATTTTGCAAAATGTAGAAAATTGTTGGTAAGCGTTTCCAGACACCTGATTATTAATCAATTCTATT
>DAOVKD010000060.1 GCA_030631975.1 Candidatus Woesearchaeota archaeon | reverse complement strand
TAAGATCAGAGCCCGTAGTGTAGGTCATCTTATTGCCGTTCCAGCTAAAGGAACCAGAGGCAGGGGGAGAAATAGAAAAAGCTCCTTGTGCTGATGAAGTATTCATATCCTCTGAGAATGTTACTGAAATATTTGCATTTATGGAAATATCTGTTCCTATTGGTGAATGAGCAGTTATGGTTGGTGGTGTTGTGTCAGGACCTGTTGATAGCACGATAGTAACAGTATTTTGATATGTGTCCGGATCTGACCTGTACCAAGAAGAACCATCTGGATTTACAGTCGTTGAGTTACTGTAACCATCCTTTTCAGCAGTGATTGTATAACTCATCTCCCTCTTTTCACTCTTGGTTTGCCAGTAATCCAATATTGCTGCTGAATTTTCAGTATCTGATGGCAGAGGAGTGTGTCCATCTGCTTTGGTTGTAAATGATGTTTTGGTACCCCCATTAGCATTTATTGATGGATAGTTGCTGTCAACATTATTTGTAATAGTTATTGTTGCTCCTTGAACTGGATTGCTACTGGAATCCACAACTTTGACATCAAGATAATAATAGTTGAGGAATATATCACTTGAATCACTAAAATGGACTTTGGCTTCATCAAATTTATTGTTTATGAATTTGATGTTGTTGTTGTCACCATCAAAATAAATATCATAGGTAACTGCATTAATTATATTATCTATACATAGCACATTATCTTCCTTTTCTAGGCGTATACCATGTGTTGCACCATTAATTGTATTGCCGCTTACTATATGTCCTCCTCTTCGGTCATAGGTAGGATGCGGTATTAGGTATATTGCTGTGCCACCCTCAGTGAATATATTATCTTTAATCAAAAAATTATTTCCCCACGCCCTTATGGGTACGTTGCCGCCAAACGGCGCACCTCGATAGAATGTGTTATTTATTATTTTTGTTTCATCTTTTCGTGAGGCTATACCTACTTGATCGAGGGTACAGTGTCGTATTATGTTATTATTCCCCTGACTAGGCCATGACCCGTCTCCTGCATTGAAAGGTGCCAAAGTGACATAGTTATACTCAAAAATCACATTTGAAGCACTCATTATATTAAATTTGCAATTGTTTGAATCAAACCAGCTATTTCTAATCAAGGCGCCATCGCATGGATTGTAAAGACCTTCACAACTTTTGTCCATATGCAAATTGGTATAACTCTTACCGCCTACGAATGCCATATATCCTCTTGTGGTCGTTGCGCCATCCAATTCTATGCCATCTTGGCAAACTAAATTTATTCCCCATCCACAATAATAAAAATCTAAATTTGTCAAACTCGAATCCGAAGCAAGGGTAGAAGCACCCCAGTATTTAGTATTTAAAGCCGCATAGCCATACCCTATATTGGTTGTTCCACCCATATACGAAAATTTGACGTTATCAACAATAAGAGTATGTTCAGCACTATGCCAACCACTTTTTATTAATACACCACCTCCTCTATAAGTATAGTCTGTTCCTCGAATTGCACTATTTTTCAATTCGATTCTTGATGGCTTTGATAAATCAAGTGTGTCTTCTATAATCATCATCTGATTGGTGTTAATATAACCTGAACCTAAAGTAGGTAATTCCGGTGTTCCATCTTTCACGTCAAAAAATATCGTTGAACCAAGCAGCTTGAAATTAACAGGAGTACTACCGCCCATTGTCCAGCGACCTTTAACCGTAACATGGGAATTCTTGATATCAAAATTAATTCTTTTTGATGGATTACCAACTATGATGTCTCCACCACAATAGATGTTGCTTTCTCCATCCCATACTGTGTCTTGGTCAATAATAGTGTTGCCTGTCGGATTTGGTGGATCTCCAGTAACAGTTGCGCTCGCCACACCCACACCAGTAAACAACAGCATAAAACAGATAACAAAGCTCCTCCCAAAAAATATATTAATGCGCTTTTTATCTCTAATTTTCCTTTCCATTTCCTATTACCTTTTTCATCTTCTCTTTATAACCATAATTCTCAACTCTCTAAATACCACACCCCCAAGTACCTCAACTCCTTTCCAAAACCCAAGACATGTTTATGCATTAGTTTTCCCTTTCTCATTCTCAAATTCCCCTCTCCCAAGCCCTCTAAACCCTCAATTTCGTCATTTTCCCGCAAAAACGAGTTTGAAACCACTTTACGTGGTGCCAGAAATCTTTGATTTCTAAGCACACTCTGTTTTTCATTTCCAAAATCCAGGACATCTACATCATCTAACCATTCCCAATTCCCCACAAATCCCTTCCAAAATCCAGGGCATGAATTGCATCCAGAATCCAAGGCTTTTTCATCCAAATCCAAGACATTTTCATTCAAATTCCATTCCAAATCTCCTTCCAAAATTCTGGTCTTTTTCTTCCAGTTTGTGCGGCATAAGATCATCTTATTATCTCCATACAAACTTTGATATAATTCAGCATTTTTTCTTTGCCTAACTTCTTCTTTCCAAGCAGTTCTTTGATTATTTTAGCTAATCTTTTATCAAACTGCTTAACTTGCTCAGTAATATCATATTTTGTTTTCGGAGCAATTTTATTTTTAAGCAAAATTATTCTTGCAACCTGCAGGGCAAGATAAAGTAATTCTTCTCTTGCTTTTTTCTCATCAGTTTTTAATAAAACATAAATTCTCTCTTCTAATTTGTCGCAATATTTTATTTTTTCCTGGATAATTTCCTGTGAAAAAATCGGCAAAGGGCTTTCAAAGAATTTTATGAATATATTATTATCATAAATTATTTTTCCAAACAACAAGGCTGAAATTATGAAATCATCACCTTTCAGATATTTTTCCTTAAATTCTTTTTCATTAAGCAATACAAGATTGCAGTTTTTGAGAGTAAGTATTTTTTTATTTTCTCCAATTATGAGAAAATCAACATCGCTTTCTTTTTTTTGCTTGTTTAAAGCAACAGAGCCGACAAGTACAATACTTTTAGGATTTAATTCAAAAATTATTTTATTTGCTGTATTAAACACATTTTCTTTTATTTTTTTGTCTAATACATTTAGGTATTCAGAATCAAACAAAAGTTTCAGTTGTTTACAGAAAAGATTAGCAAAATCAAGTTTATACTTTTTCCCTGATTTTAATAGAACATTGCTTTTTTCAAATTTTGCTATTACCTCATAAATCCAATTTCTTGAGATTTTTGTTTTTTCACTGATTTCTGATATTGAAAAATAATCAAATGTATTAACATAAAAGTTTCTTAACACTTTTATTTCAGACTTTTTTTCTATTATCATCTTAATATACCTTTCTTTATTAAAAATTTTTCAATCTCTTTTTCTAATTCTTGGATTTCCTTTAGGAAATTTAACACATTTTCTTTAGTGTAATCTTTAGGTATAGAAGTATATGGATGGAACTCTGCTACAATCCTGTATTTAGAAAGTTTTTCAAATGTTTTAGAATAATCTTTTTTTAATTTTCCCATAACAAAATAGTCTTTTAACATATCTGTTTTAGATCTATGGTCTTTTAAATAAAAACTGTTAATTGTAACTTTCAAATTGTTTACAAGATTCTCAGCAGCAATCCAAATAAAATACAACGCTTCATCTAATTTATCTTCTCCTAGAAATCTTTCTACTTCCTTTAACTGGCTATTAATTTTCTCCCAGTTTTGTTTTAATTCCTCTTTTTTAACCATTTTACTTCACGTTTTGTTAACCTTACTTAACATATTGCTAACTAAAGTATATAAACCTTTCGGGAAATATTTTGTTAATTTCCGAACACTCAGAAAATTTTTAATTTTCGCTGGTTTTGAAACTTTCTTTCATCATTTTAATTTTTATAAAGTTTCAAATACCCAGAAAACCGAGTCAGTTAGTCTGTGGGTTTTCGCTGGTTTGCGTTAGCAAGCCCAGAAAACCGATATAATTTGTCTGTTGGTTTTCGCTGGTTACGATTTTATTATAGGAATTTGTCAATATGCCTTGCTAACATGCTCTTCCTTTCCTATCCTTATTACGTTGTCAACAAAGCTCTCTATCTTTGATTCGTGGCTTACAATAACCGCCTGCTGGATATTCAATTGGTCTAAAACATCTCTTACCTTATCAAGCTGCTCAGAACTAAAACCGTCTGTTGGCTCATCCAGCATTAAAATTTCTTTTGTTTTTATATCTGCAACTATATCATTTATTACTTTGTTCAATGCTAACCTGTATGATAAAGCAACCGCTGTTTTTTCGCCGCCGCTCAAAGTTTCAACATATGTCTCGTAACCATTCTGCTCGATAACCGGAGCAAACTCATCATCTAACCTTGCTGATATTGTCTCATCCTCCATTAAAATGTTGAACCATGTCTTAAACAGCTCGTTAAACTCCTTATAGACCTGCAGCATGATATGCCTCTCCATCGTGCCCATAAGATTTATGAAATAATTTTCAAGCCAGTTTTGCATCTCAACCAAATAACTTAATTTTTCCTTTGTTTTTGATTTCTTATCTATTTCAGCCCCTAAAGTTTCCACCACTCTCATTAACGGCCCCATTTCCTTTTCTACCCCCGTCTGTTCTATATCAAGATTTTTTTCTTCTTCTAATGCAATATCAAATTGAGCCTTCACTATTTTATAATCCTCTTCAGCGTTTTTCATAGCTTCAATTTTCCTGTTAAGCTCAACCTTCTTTGTGTTTATTTCCCCGATTTTTTTCTTTATCCTTGTTTGTGTTTTTTTCAAGCTCTCTTTTTCTTCTCTTTTTTCGCCGGCATTTTTCAATTTTAATTTCATTAGCTCCATACTGCTTTCTTTTTTCCTTAATGCCTCTTTTTCTTTCTCTGCACAATCTAATTTATCCCTGATTTCCTTTTCTTTTTCAGAATAAAACTTTGTGTTTTGCTCTGCTTCTATTATATTCCGGATTTCCCAATCATTAATGGAATTCTTATGCTCCTGCCCTACATTTTGCAGGCATAATGGGCATTTCTCCATTCTGGAGACCTTGTCAATTGTTTCTTCTGCTTTAATTTTATTAATCCTGAATTCATTCAATTTCTGCTTTACTGCATCAATTTCTTCCTGCAGATCTTTGACATCCTTTTCCAGATATCTTATTTTCTCTTTTATATCATCAGGTTCCATTATTTTCTCTTTTCCCAAATCCTTCTCAAGCTC
>DAOVKD010000180.1 GCA_030631975.1 Candidatus Woesearchaeota archaeon | reverse complement strand
TTAGCACAAAATTTTTTGCTTCCTGCTGCAAATTCTTATTACCCTTAATCCATTTTTCCAGAAATCCTGAAAGCTTGCTTAATTTGAAAAAATAATGCTCTGAGTTTTTTCTTGCAGGCTTGTTTTTGCATATCACGCAATAGGGATCTACCAAATCTACTGTTTTATACGCAGCATTGCAAACCTCACAAACATCTCCATACTGCTCAGGGGCATTGCATTTTGGGCATTTGCCTTTGACATACCTGTCTGGCAAGCTTCTTTTACAATGTTTGCAATAAGTAACCTCTATCTCTTTTTTATAGATTAATCCTTTTTTCTTAAGCCTTTCAAAAATTAAATCAGAAAAATACTTGTTTTCTTTGCTGTTTGTTGTGTAATAGCTGTCAAACTTTATATGAAAATTTTTGAAATCTTCCTGGTGCTCCTTAAAGAACTTTGCAATCAATTGCTCTGGCTTTATTCCCAATTCCTTGGCTTTTATCTCTATAGGAGCTCCATGAGTGTCGTCAGCGCAGCAATATACAACATCTTTGCCTATAAGCCTCAAAAACCTTACAAATATGTCTGTCTGAATGTACTCTACTAGGTGCCCCACATGCAACGGCCCATTGGCGTATGGTAGGGCTGAGGTTACAATTATTTTTTCCCTGAAGTTAACCACCTACAACCTAGAAAAAGTTTTTGTTTAAAAATGTTGTTGTGTTCAGTAAGGCACTGTCCTGTTAAGAGTATATGCGCATTGATTTACATTGATTTTAAAAAAGTTTATTATATAAGTTATTGCAAAGGTTCTATGATGAAAAATTTTAATTTGTCGGTTTTAGGCCTTATTGCAGGATTTTGCAGCGCTTCTTTGGGCATTGGCGGGGGATTAATTATAGTTCCTGCATTAATACTTTTATTTGGTTATGAAATAAAGAAAGCTATTGGTACTTCTTTAGCAACAATAGTTCCTGCTGCTTTTGTTGGAATAGTAACACATTATATAATAAAAAGCGGCAATATCAAATTTCTTATTGTATTGTTTGTTGTTATTGGCTCAGTTATCGGCGCAAAGTTTGGCGCAAAGTTAGCAAATAAGATAAGCAGTAAAATATTAACAGGATTATTTGCTTTGCTGCTTTTATTTGTAGGATTAAAAATAATAAGTATAATAAATCTCCCAACTGAATCGGTTTCAAATCTTACCATTCCCCTTTTAATAATTTTGGGCTTGGCTGCTGGTTCAGCTTCTGCTTTATTTGGCATAGGCGGAGGGATAATATTGGTCCCTGGGTTAAACCTGTTTTTTGGATTATCAATACATGAAGCTGTTGCTACTTCATTGACGATTATTTTGCCCACTACCTTTGCAGGAGCTGTATTTCATAGGAAATTCAATAACATAAATACTAAAGTACTAAAATTCTTAATCCCTCTATCCTTAATTGGAGCTGTTTTTGGCGCTGTCGCTGCAAATAGTTTGCCTTCAATTGCCTTAAAAACTATTTTTGGAATTTTCATGATTTTATGTTCAGTTAAGATTTTTTTCAGCCCTTACTGTATAAAGTAAGCTCAAAACTTCAGAAAACAATTCGCTAAAGGATAACCTTTTTCTTTTTTATTTATTCTATTCTCTAGGATTTATCTTTTTTCTTCGTCTTCTTCATCCTCTTACTAATCCCTATTTTCTTGCCGCATTCGCCGCATTCAAAAACATACGAAGGAACACCTTCAAAGGTTTTTCTTTGGTATTCTGTTGTTGTTTCACCTTCATGACCGCAATATGGGCATTTGTATTCAATTTCTAACTGCAGACCTTTTTCAACTTCCTCATTGCTTTCCTGATACTTACAAAGAGGGCATTCATAATTATCTGCTTTTTTGTCAATTTTCCCATTTTTCTTTATTGGCTTTCCCAATCTTCCTTTTTTGCATTTGGGGCATTCTTTCCTGTAGGCCCATGCTATTGCAAATCCATCTCCTATAGACCTGTTTGTAAAATAAATGCACTCTTCCATACTGTTTGGTTTTTTTAAAGCCATACAATCACTTGCTAAATAGTTATATTAAGCTCTTTTATCTGCTCTTTGCAAAGATTCCTGATAATTCTCGCATCTTTTGCTGCTTTGTCCTCTACTTGCTGGTATGCCGCGTTCAAAAACAACACATCTTTCTGGCTTAAATCCACGCTTTTAGCTTCGTCGGGAAACTCATCTACAAATAGTTGTAAAGATTCTAGAGCGTCATAACCTTTTTGAGCTGAACTGTTTCTTATCTTTGACGAATTTAATATTCTTGCAGAGCCTTTTCTGCATCCAAAGCCCCATTCAGTTGTGCTGCCTCTGCCCCATCGCCATCCTTCTATATACAAAAGCTCAGCTTCTAAGCTTTTTATCCTGAAGTCAAGGAGATATTCAAGGGATTGGGGCATATTCTCATTTAACACAGCAAAACCCGTAATTTGTGTTAGCAATCCACTTATTTTTTCTGTTGAGTTTGGAGGTATTTTCATATCAGCTCCAAATTTTTCATCTATTTTGTTTATTCTTTTAACTCCCTGCTCAAAGCTTATGGTTTGAGAGCTGGATGCGCAT
>DAOVKD010000159.1 GCA_030631975.1 Candidatus Woesearchaeota archaeon | reverse complement strand
TTCTTTGCTTAAAGAGATTGCCTCATCCAATAAGTTATCAATGCCAATTTTCTTATGGGCTTCAATCTTTATAACAGGCACTCCCAGGAAATGAGATAACTTTTTTTCATTAATCTCTATGGCCTCTCTTTTTGCCAAAGCAACCATATTAAGAGCGACAATAACATTAGCTCCAAGTTCAATTAACTGAGTTGTCAGATAAAGGTTTCTTTCTAAGTTTGTAGCATCCACTATATGAACAACAACATCGGGATGCCCATTAACAATGAAGTCTCTGGCTATTAACTCTTCAATAGAATAAGCAGTCAGAGAATAGGTCCCTGGCAAATCTATTGCCTTTATGCTATAGCCTTTATATCTTAGACTGCCTTCTTTTTTTTCAACTGTTTTTCCTGGCCAGTTCCCTACATGCTGCCTTGCTCCTGTTAAACTGTTAAATAATGTTGATTTCCCCACATTAGGATTTCCTGCCAAAGCAATTGTTATTTCTTTTGCCATCCTTTCATCCCTCTATTTTTTCAACCATAATTTTATGTGTTTGCCCTCTTCCCAAGACAATTTTTGAATCTTTAATTTTGATAATAATGGGTCCAGAGATATCATTTTTGAGCACACTTACCTTTGTTCCATTATAAAGGCCAAGATCGCATAATCTTCTTTTTAGTCCTTGCCCGCAATTTACACAATGGATGGTAACTTCTGCTCCTTCCTCAACCATTGCTAAAGGCATCATTGTACATCAACTAAGATATTTTTTGCTTCTTCTTTTCTTAATGACAAACAATAACCTTTTATTCTTATTTCTATAGGATCGCCCAATGGAGCTGCTCGTTCTACTTTCACTGTATTATTCTTAACCAGACCCATATCTAAAAGCCGCCTATGCACAGCGCCTCGGCCTTTTATAGATAAGATTACTCCACTTTGGCCCTTGTTTAACTGGTCTAATGCCTTTTTCATAGATATCACCTCTTATTATCATGCGGGATTTCCTTCCCTGTAGGAGAGATTTTAGGATTATTCAAGAACTTATCCAGCTTTCTAATTGTGTGCTCTGAAAAAGTATGCTCCAATTTGTGCGCTTCTTCATGAACTTTATTTAAATCACAATTTAGCATATCCCTAAGAAAAACCTCAATAACCCTGTGATTATGCATAACTCTTCTTGCTTCTTTTAATCCCTTATTTGTGAAATAAATATTTGAATATGGTTTTGCTTTTATGTATTTTTTCAATATCAGCTTTTTTACCATTTTAGAAACACTTGGCTTGGAAATTTTTAGCTCTTTAGCAATATCAACAGATCTTATTCCCTTTCCTGCCTCGTTTGTTCTGTCATATGGCTCTATTTCTTCATATAACCTATACATTGTCCTTAAATAATCTTCTGTTGATGCTTGTCTCATTTTTACAGTGTTTAAGCTGCTTTTTTTATTAAACTCTGGATAAAGCTTTCCATTTCTAAAGCAAGTTTAGAATCGGATATAATTGGTTCTGAGGATCTTCTGCTTCATTATCCGTAAGGACCACATAATCCGCTATGTTTGAATTATGGGGCAACTCCATCATTTAACCTCAAAAGTTAGTTATAACTAACTTATATTTAAAACTTTTTATTTGTCAAAAATAAGAATTGCCTAAAATATTATCCATTAAAAATTATTAACCCACTAACATTTATATACAAGTAACTTTTCTTAACTAAAATGCTGACAGAAAAGCAATACCAACAGATAAAAGAGGAGCTTGACAATTGCCAAAATCCTTTATTTTTTTTTGATGACGATCCTGACGGGCTTTGCTCGTTTCTGTTGTTATACCGATATAAAAAAGAAGGTCACGGCATTGTTGTAAAAACACACCCAAAACTGGACATTAGGTCTGCGCCAAAAGTAGAGCAATATGCTGCTGACAAGGTTTTTGTTCTTGATGTTGCGCAGCTTGAGCAGGATTTCATAGACGCCTGCAAAGTCCCAATAATATGGATAGACCATCACGGGCCTCATGAAATGGACAATGTAAAATACTTTAATCCAAGACTAACCAAAAAAGACTCAAATATACCGACAACATGCATGTGCTATAAAGTTGTTCAGAGAGACTTATGGATTGCAATGCTTGGCTGCGTTGCTGATTATTGCATGCCTGATTTTGCTGATGATTTTAAAAAGAAATATCCTGATTTGATGAACAATGAAAAGTCGGCAGATGATATTTATTTTAACACTAAACTGGGAAACCTGATAAAGATATTCTCTTTTTCTCTGAAGGGAAAACCAAGCGATGTAATGAAGAGCATGAAGATTTTGACAAGGATAGAAAGCCCTTATGAAATCCTTAACCAGGAAACTGCAAGGGGCAAATTTATATTCCAGAGATATGAAAAGATGAACAAGTCATATGACAGCTTATTGGAAAGCGCAGTAAAAGAAGAGGGCAGGGAAAAACTTCTTGTTTTTACTTATGCAGACGATAAAATGAGCTTTACCGGTGACTTAGCAAATGAGTTATTGTATAAATTCCCGGATAGGATAATCATAGTTGGAAGGAAAAAAGGCGAGGATGTCAGGATGAGCATAAGAAGCAAAAACACTTTAATACCTCCTATCCTGGAAAAATCTTTGGCTGGCCTGGAAGGCTACGGTGGCGGTCATGAATATGCCTGCGGGGCAAATGTAAAGGAAAAGGATTTTAGGGAATTTCTCAAGAGAATGAAAAAGAATATAGAATAACATTAAGAGCGGCTTGTTAGGCAACTTCTCAAAAACCAAAATTCGCAAAAAAAATTGCGTATGACGCAGGCGATTTTGCGATATTATTTTTTAGTTTTGAATTTGTCATAAGCGGAGATT
>DAOVKD010000089.1 GCA_030631975.1 Candidatus Woesearchaeota archaeon | reverse complement strand
GTTTTTCGCTGTGATATCAAGATGCAACATTTTGGCTTGCCCTGCATGCAACGTAGTTGCATGCCCGCTTGCAACACCGCTCTGGCACAGCCCTTTATGTTAAGAGTATACTTAGGAACTGTACTTAACATACTTAATATTTTTTATAGTGTCAATTTGCTTTATGATCTGCTGGTTTAAAACAAAATCTTTATATACACAACACACAACTTTTGATAGTAAAATGAAAACAAAACAAAATAAAGCGTGTTGTACTTCTTGTTGTTAGTTATATCTTCATTGGCTCGGTTATTAAAAACATTAAATTTTTATCTGTTAAATTCAATATTGAAATGATAATAGACACACAAAAAATTAAAAAACAAGCAAAACAAAATTTTGAGAAGGCTTGGATAGATACACCTATTTTGATTCCGGAAAATACAAAAATTGAGCTTAGGAAACAAAGAGGAAATGAACATCCATTGAGGCGGGAGATTCAAAACCTGCGGCAGCTGTTTTTAGAGCTTGGCTTTGATGAAGCGGAGAACCTCACTATATTGCCTGATACAGATGTCTATAGGCAGTATGGTCCAGAAGCGCCGATTATTCTAGACAGGGCATTTTATTTAGCGAAACTGCCAAGACCGGATATTGGCATTAGTGATAAAGAATTATCTAAAATACAAAATTTAATTGGAGATTTTAATCATCAAACACTAAAAGATATTTTTAGAGAATATAAGAAAGGCGAGATTGAGGGAGATGATCTTGTTGAAATCCTTGTAAATAAACTAAAAATCAGGACAGAACAGGCAACTTCAGTCTTAGACATATTCCCGGAGTTACGTTCATTAAAACCGCAGCCTACTAACCTGACATTAAGGAGCCATATGACAGCAACTTGGTACCATACTTTAGCGGCAATACAGGATACAGAGAAACATCCCATAATGTTATTTTCTGTTGGCCCGAGATACAGAAATGAACAAAAAGAAGATTTTGGTCATCTTAGAGTGCATCATTCTGCTTCAATTGTGATTTTGGATCAGAATGTAGGCATTAAAGCTGGAAGAGAAATTACAAAAAAAATTTTCAAAAAACTAGGATTTAATGACATCAAGTTTGTCGTTAAAAAGGCAACCTCAAAGTATTATGCAAATCAGCTGGAAGAAGAAGTCTTTGTAAAACATAATCGAGAGTGGCTTGAAATAGCCGATCTTGGAATGTATTCTGTTCCCTCATTAGCAAACTTTGGAATTAAATATCCTGTTTTCAACATAGGTTTGGGCATAGAAAGATTAGTTATGGTTTTAGAAGGTTACAGCGATATCAGGGAGTTAACTTATCCCCAGTTTTATAAACAAACCAGTTTCTCAGACAAAGAAATTGCCAAATTAATGTATTATATTGAAGTGCCCAAGACAGAGCGCGGCAGACAAATTTCAAAAGCAATAAAAGAAACTATTTACAAAAATAGAAACAAAAAAGCTCCAATTAAAATAGTTGCATGGCATGGCAAAATAAATCATAAGGATGTTAAAGTTTCAATAATTGAAAATGAGTCTGGAAAAAAATTAATAGGGCCGGCAGCTGCAAACAAGATTTTTGTGAAAGATAGCAGTGTTATTGGGACTGATAAGAGTGACGGAATAAAAACTAAATATGATTATATAACAGGGATTGCCAATAAAATTGCATATGAAGCTGAAACTAAGCAGGATAATTTTTCATTTGAGGTTAAGATGATAAGATCATTATCTGATGCAAACTTAGCTGTTCCAAGCAGGGTTTTGGGTTATATAAGGTCAAATAAAAAATCCATAAAAACAAAAGGCCCTGTTTTTATAAAAATTAATGTTGAGGTGCGAGGATAGCATAGTGGTTATGCAGCCGCCTGCAAAGCGGCGCAGGAGAGTTCGATTCTCTCTCCTCGCTTTAAAAGATGATAGAAAGCATACCTAAACTGGAGATTGTGCCTGTTAAAAAGATTGTGTTTCATGAGTTATCCGATGAGGAGAGGGTAAACCGCTTAGCTGCAAGAATAAAACAGGACAAGCGTCTGAGAAATCCAGTTGTTGTAACAAAAATTAGCAAAAACAAATACATGGTTCTGGATGGTGTTACCAGGGCAAATGCGCTAAAAAAATTAAATTATGATAATGTTTTAGTGCAGATTGTTAATTATTTCAGTGAAGATGTCCAGCTTAGTACATGGTATCATTTAATTACTAAGCATAAGAAAACAGGGTTATTAAACAAGATTAAAACTTTGGGAAATGTGCAAATAAAAAAATTAAATAAGGAAAAAGCAGATACTTTATTAAGTAAAAAAGAAATTGTAGCTTATATATTATTTAAAGATAGAACTGTTTATGCAATCTCGAACGGGAGTGAAGATTTGCTGGCTCATGTAAAAACTTTAAGAGAAATGGTAAATATTTACAGTTATAATGGGGAGGTTTATAGGGTAAAATATGGTGAAATAGATTATCTATTGGACAACTACAGAAATGCGACAGGCGTGCTTGTTATTCAAAATTTTTCAAAAAGGGATATTGCAAATGTTAGCTTAAATAACGAGATGCTGCCTGCAGGCGTCACACGCCATATTATATCTAAACGGGCTCTTGGATTAAATATTAATCTGTCTTTTCTTAAAGATGCCGGCGCCTTGGGTGAAAAGAACAAACTCCTGAAACAATATATCCGAGAGAAAGTAGAGAATAAGCAAATTAGGTTTTATCCTGAATCAATATTTTATTTTGATGAATAAAAATGAATCTTAAAAAATATGAAAATCTGAAAAGAGAAAACAAAGACTTGATTAATCTAAACCCCCTGCAGACAGGAGGAAAGCTGACAGGAAATGCGAAAAAAGTTTTGGTTGAATTTGGCGACGGCTATGCTGTTTATGATCTTAGCCCAGGGCTAGAGTTAATGGAAGTGCCCTTGATCAAAGAATTTATTAATGAGGCTTTGCCAAAATTTTTAGGGGCAGATATTGTTAGAATTATTCTTGGAGCCAGGGAAGGCATATTTAATGTAATGCATTCCATTACAAAACCAGGCGATACAATACTTGTTGACGCAAATAGGCATTATACAACAATTACCGCAGCTGAAAGAGCTAATTTAACAGTTGTTGAAGTTCCAAATTCTGGAGAACCAGAATATAAAATAAATGCAGAAGATTATGAATATCTAATAAAAAAACATAAGCCGGCGATGATCCTTTTGACCTATCCTGATGGAAATTATGGGAATTTGCCGGATGCTAAAAAATTGGGAGCAATTGCCAAGAGGCATCAGGTTCCATATTTAATTAGCGGCGCTTACGCAGTAGGAAGAATGCCAATTTCCATGAGAGAGATTGGAGCTGACTTTATAATTGGCTCAAGCCAGAAATCAATGGCTTCATCAGGATCCATCGGTGTTTTGGGAATGGATAAAAAATGGGAAAAAATCATGCTGAGAAAATCAAAGAGATATCCTAAGATAGAAATAGAATTTTTAGGCAGCGAGTTAAGAGGAACTGCTATTGCAACTTTAATGGCATCCTTTCCTGCTGTTGCAGAGAGAGTAAATAATTGGGGCAAAGAAGTTGAAAAAGTGCAATGGTTTTCGAAAGAAATGGAAAAATTAGGTCTAAAGCAGGCAGGCGATAAGCCCCATAAGCATGATTTATTATTTTTCAAGGCAGATCCATTTTATAAAATCTCGTTGAAACATTCAAGGGGGAGATTTTTCTTATATCATGAACTTAAGAAAAGAGGAATAACAGGAATAAAACCAGGATTAACAAAGCACTTTAAAATTTCAACTTATGGAATACCCAAAGAAAAATTACAGCATGTTATAAACGCTTTTAAAGAGATATTAGATAAATAAATGCTTTAAGAGATATTAAATAAATGATTTTAATTAAACATTTGAATATAGCAAATGACACAAATTTTTGTATCCCAGAGGGATACCAAAAATCTATTTGATTTTTGAGTACAATGGATATGTCATTTGCTTACGTAAAAACGCTTTGCGTTTTTTGTATCCCTCTGGGATATTACGAACAGACAACTATTGTAAATATTTTTGTCTGTGAGTATAGTTAAAAAATAAATCCTGTAAAATGCCGGAAGACAATAACAATGCGAAAGAGAAGCTGAAAGAGGATGTTCAAAGGATTCTTGAAGATATCCAGAAATTAAATAAGGATATGGGTGAAACTGGCGAGGAGGTAGAAGAAACAGGAGAGGATGTTGAAGAGATTAAGGAAGATGTTG
>DAOVKD010000112.1 GCA_030631975.1 Candidatus Woesearchaeota archaeon | reverse complement strand
GCCAAACCTGTATCGCCATGTATGTCTCCGGCGGCAAGCACTCTAAGCTTCTTGTCAGCCTTATTTTCATTGCCAGCAGCTGCTAAAATCCTGAGTTTTTTATGCTGCTTTTCTTTGGTTTTCATTTTCAGATAAAGTTAGTGATATTGATTTAAAAAGGTTTGTTACAAATATTGTCACTTCTCATGCTGTGGATGCTCATGCCCCAAAGTATGCCTTTCCTTCAGCTCCTTAATGTGATTTATTTTATGCTCTATCATCCTGCTTATATCTTCTGTAAAGTCCTCTATAAGCAGAGAAAGATGCTCTCCGCCGAGGAAATGAGGCAAAACAACATAGTCAGCGCCTGCATCATACAGCTCTAAAGCTTCCTTTATGTGGTCTGCTGTCACAAAAACTGCAATTTTCTTGTTTTCCTTTTTAGCAGCTCTTATCAAAAGCATATTATCCCTTTTTGTGGGTACAGTGGATATGGCCATTTTCACTTTTTTGAAATTTAATCTTTCCAGAACCTCTATGTCGCCTACATCCCCATAAATAGAAGGTATTTTATGCTTAATAAGATCCTTTATAACCTCTGGATTAAAATCAACAACCAATAAATTTTTTTTCAGCCTCATAAGGGTTTTTACAATACTGTAGCCAATCCTATTATATCCGCACAATATAATCTCAGTTCTCTTTTTTCTGGGCATATATTCCAGTTCAGACTCACTGCCTGTAAGTCTGTCGAAAATGCTCAAAAGATCTGAAAATCTGAAATAAATAACATTCTCGAATTTTACAAAATATGTTGTAAGGGTAATTGTTACTATTGCCAGTAAAATAGTTAAAGAAAAGATTTCCTGGCTTATATGGCCTAATAAAAATCCCTGGGTAACAATTATTAATGAAAATTCTGAAATCTGCGCTAAAGACATAGATGTCAGGAATGATGTCCTTTTTTTGTAGCCAAAGAACGATGTTGTAAACATTATTATCAATGGCTTTACAATTACAACCAATAACAGCAAGATTATTAATGGCTTAACAATAGAATTAAAAGTGCTCAGCAGTAATTCCATTCCAAGAGAGACAAAAAATATTACTGAAAAGAAGTCTCTAAGCGACCTAATCTTTCCAATAATCTCAATATGATAAGGCAGGTTTGCCAATGAAACGCCAGCTATAAAAGCGCCTATAGCAATAGAAAATCCAAGATAATTAAATAAAATTGAATAAAGCAGGCTTACAGACACTGCGGAAATAAACAGTAATTCCTGGCTCTTAGCTGCAAATGTAAAGAGTGATGGAAAAATATTTTTGCTTATCCATACCGCAAACAGCAAAGCAATTACCCCTTTGAGTATAGAGTAAGAAAGCGCAACAAAAGAAAACTCATTTATTGCTGCCAAAACAGACAATGCTATTATGGCTACAATGTCCTGCATTAACAATATGCCCACTATTATTTTCCCATGCAATGTGTCAAGCTCTCTTTTATCTGACAACAATTTTATGACTACCATAGTTGAGCTGAAGGCGATAATTAATGCAACGTAGACAGATTCAAGAACGACAAATCCCAGCAGCAGGGATATTATAAAAGCGATTGTACAAACAGAAACTATCTGTATAATGCCTCCAAATGATGCCACAAAACCAACATGCTTTAGCTTTCGTATATCTATTTCCATGCCAACTATAAACAATAAGAATGCAATCCCTATTTCTGATAGTGTTGTTATTACTTCAGTGTTTGTTACTAAACCAAGAACAGGGCCCAGAATTATTCCTGTTAGTATGTAAGCGGGGATTAATGGCTGTTTAAACAGTTTAGCGAAGTAGGCAAGAACTGTTGCAATAATCATTATCATCCCGATATCCAAAAATATGTTTTCCATTTTACTTCAAAACTTCTATTTTAAAATTATCTTTGATCATACCATTTTTTCTGTCAAAAGGCTTTTGCCTTTTTTCCAGATTAGTCTCCCATTGGCTGGAAGATAATCTTTCTATTAATTTTAGCTCAATAACATCATTCTGTTTCAATTGCTCAATTAATTTTTCTTTTGGGATATTCATTAACGACGCTAGCTCATCTAATTTCATTCTGCCTCCTTTCTTATTTTGAGTATAAAGCCTTCTTTATGCTTCTTAAACTCGACCTCTGCGCCTTTCTCCAAGCCTTCATACTCTGCAAGAAGCCTGGGTATAGTAATTACAAGCTGTCCTGAAGGTAATTTTTGCACCTTGACCATTTTAATTTAATAGTATTTTTAATAGTTTTTTTATTAGTTACTTAACTATTTTTTAGATTATTTAAAATAATAGTATTTAAATGTGTTGGTTTTAGCTCAGAAAATCTTATCATGAGCTGACAAGTAAAGAAATTAAGAAGAATTTATTATAGCGGCTAAGCGGTTTTTCCGACATATACTGAAGCAGGTCTCATAATCCTGCCTTTACTAACTCTTTCTTCAATTATGTGTGCTGACCAGCCTGCTATCCTGGACATTGCAAATAGAGGGGTGTAAATTTCCTGAGGAAAGCCTAAACAATCATATACAAAACCAGAAAAGAAATCTACATTAGGCGCGACAATCTTGTTTAAGCCATTAAAATTTTTGATGGTCCCGGGAGCCAATTCCGCAACTTTGCAATAAAGTTCAAATTCGTCTGATCTGCCTTTTTCGGATGCCAATTCTCTTGCTTTTTCTTTAAGAATCACTGCCCTAGGATCAGATTTTGTGTAAACAGCATGGCCTATTCCATAAATAAGTCCTGAACCATCTCCTCTTTTTTTTTCTGACAATCTTTCCAAGATAACCAGCAACCTCCTTATCATCTTCCCAGTCTTCAACTCCTTTTTTTATTTCATCCATCATTTCTATTACCTTGGCGCTTGCTCCGCCATGTTTTGGCCCTTTTAACGAGCCCAACGCCGCAGTAAAAGCAGAATATACGTCAGTACCGGTTGATGCAACGCATCGTGCAGTAAATGTTGAGTTGTTTCCCGCGCTATGGTCTGCATGCAAGGTTAACAGCATATCTAATATTTGCGCTTCCAAAAGTGTATAACTCGTGTCTTTCCTTAACATAGAAAGGAAACTTTCTGCAGTACTTTTTGAACCGTTGGGGTTGTGGATGAATAAACTTTCTCCATCTATGTTATGTCTTTTTGCTTGATATGAATATGCAATCATAGTTGGGAATTTTGCTGTCAGGCTAATGCATTGTCTTATTACATTCTCTAAGGATGTATCCTCTGGATTATTGTCTGTCCTATATAAAACTGTTACATTAGTCTGAAGTTTATTCATTATATCCTCGCTAGGAAATGGAAGAATTATATTCTGAAGAAACCCTTCTGGCAATGGTCTTTGGTTAACCAACTCTTCTGAAAATTCACTTAATTCAGATTTACTGGGCTTTTCTCCAAACATCAGGAGGTAAGCAGTTTCCTCAAAACCATATCTTCCTTCTCTTAGAAAATCATTAACAAGTTCATTGATTTCTATACCTCGGTATATAAGCCTTCCTTCGATGGGGGTTACTGTACCCCTTTTTTTTTCATAGCCCATAACGTCTGATATCTCAGTAAGAAGTGCCTTAACTCCTGTACCGTCTTCGTTTCTTAATCCTTGTTTAACCCCATATTCCACGTACCAGCTGCCTGGTATACTGCTATTTCTAATTGCCTTTTTTC
>DAOVKD010000123.1 GCA_030631975.1 Candidatus Woesearchaeota archaeon | reverse complement strand
TGTATTTTTACGTAATCCAAAAGCATCAAAGCCATGACATCTCTTGTCGGTTCAGTGCAGTATACCGGGCCTTTATAGCCATATTTGAATAAGTAAGGGATAAAACCGCTATGGTCAAGATGGGAATGCGTTATAATTACGGCGTCCAACTCGTTTATATTAAACTCAGGGGCTTCCAGATAAGGGTATGGCTGCTGTTCTGACGCTACATCAACTCCGCAGTCCAATAAAATCCTGCTTTCCGGTGTTTGCAGTAATAAGCAGCTTCTTCCAACTTGGCGCCCGCTTCCAAGATAGCTTATCCTTATCCATTCTTCCTTTTTCTCCCTAATCCAGCCGTCATAAATCCTATGCCCTACTTTATCCAGGAATTTCCTTCTATAGTCGCTGTGCTGATAAAGTACAGCCCTTATAGTTTCTATTAATTTTGACCTTATGGCAGGCTTTCTGTTAATTAATGGCACCCATAAGGTTTTGCTCCTTATGTCCCTTAAAATTGCGCCTTGTTTGCCTATAGCTAAACCAGGTTTTTCCGCTTCTATTACTACCCTAGACCTTTGAGGATCAAAAATTACCTGGTCTACACCAGCTTCTTCAGGAATTATTTTCTTTATCTCTTTTTCAGCCTCTTCCATATCCATTGTTATGCTTGGATCCGGCCTTAACTCTACTCTTTTCTTTATACTGTCAACTATCTTTTTGATAAGCCCGTTATTGTTAAGGAAGAAATCCTTGTCTTTTGTATACAGCACGATATTTGCCGCTTCAAAACTCGCATCGCTTATCTTATCCCCAGGCAAATCTTTCAGTATTTCCTTAATTATTTCTGCCATTTACACCCTCATTAGAATTTTTAAGAATCCCTGCAGCAATTAATTATTTTTATTATTAATAATTATTATTTTTTATTTTATTGCATAAATATCTTTTAATAGTAATAAACAAAACCTTTACCAAATAATTGTTACTCTGTTACAGAACTTTGTTGGATTTTACTCATTGCGTTTTGAAAGAATAGCCTAAACCTCAATTTTTGTATCAATATCTTTTGATAAAACCCTTTTTACGCCCTCTTTGGTTATTGTAACAATATTTATCCCATTGCCGGATGCTATATCTCTTTGGACAGCTGCATTTATCGATTTTACAGCTAATTTAATTCCCTCTTCTGTGCTCATATTTTTCTTGTACAATGTCTCCAGCACACCATAAACCATCACACTTCCAGAGCCAGAGGAGGTATAATCATCAATGTCCACTATACTTCCGTCAGGCGCCAGGTCATAAATATAAAATCCAGATTCATCTTTTCCACCAACCAGAAAATGTGAAATTCCCGGAATTAGGCTTAGCTTCCTTATATTTCCGTAAACCATCATTGAAAGCAAGTTTGCAGCCTCTTTAACAGTGATTTCCCTTTCTGTCCTTATCAGCTTTAATTTTAATTCTGCTTTAACGTATTTTGCCAAAAGCTGCACATCAGAAACTGTTCCTGCAACAGTTACAGCTATGTTATCAGTTATGTTAATTATCTTGTCAAATTTCTTATGTGAGATTAAGTAGCCGGATGTTGCTCTCTTATCAGCTGCTAAAACAATGCTATCTCTGCAAAGCAAAGCTAATGTCGTTGTACCTGTTTTTAGTTCCTTATCTTCAAGCATTTTTTATCTCAGAACTCTTGATTTAGAGAATATATATGTTATATTTAAATGTTATGGATTTTGCTCGAATGTTTACTTAAAGTTAGCGTATATAAAGGTAACGAAAATAAGATTTAATAAATTGATAAAGAAAATATTAAATAGAATGGAATGCTGGATAATTGAGAAGATGGTAATCGGAAAAGACATGAAGGAAATGGAAGATAGTGCTAAGAAGATAGCTGAAGAAAATGCTGAATTCAAATTTAAAAGTAAGTTTACACAAGAAAAGAACTTGGATAGTTCTGCACGGACAAACGAGACAGAATATAAGATGTGGAAAGAAGAACATATAAAAGAGTTTGATAACCTAAAAGATGCCATCTATAAAGAATCTCTAAATGAAATGAAGAGGATGTGGTATTTCAAACATTGCATGAATAAAAATCAAAAATTAGATGAAGTAATTGATAAGATAAATAAACTTTTTCCACATAAAAAAGAAGAACTTTAAGTAACTCCAAAAGCAGTCATAAAATCATAGAAACTTATTCTTTTCAATCCCAATCCAATTCCTGCAGCATCCGCTAATCAGATTAGGGATAACCTTAAATACAATATTTACTTTTTTAATTGCATGTTCAACAAAATAATCCGATTTTGGAAAACAAAATTAAAGTCGGGAGAACAAATCTACCTAATCTTAATTTTAGTTACCATTCTATTATCTATTTATATAGCCTATATAGAACTATCCCCCATAGGAAAACTAGCTCAGGATATTAGTGATTATCAGAGCAAAATAAAGAAATTAGAAGAAGCAATTGATTATAACGAACACTTAGAGACTTTATTTAGTGTGTATTATTCCGTGGGAAGAAGCCTAGAATCCCAAAGAGAAGAAATAAAACTAGATGCGATGGGAGCCACATCTATAGATTTAAATTTCCATATGAAGAATATAATTATGCAACAATGTCTAAACATTAATTCATTATCTGATTTTCTTAATCAAACAGTAGACTGTGAACAGATTGTATCTGTAGAAGTTGTTTTTGATAAAAGTGAATTAAATAAATTATCTGAGTTAAAAGTAAAGTTAGTTGACATGACTGGTAATTTTAAAAAAGAGTTAAGTACGATGGAATCAAACAAACAAGACTTGGTAGGAAGGAGAAACTTCTTATATGTATTATTAATCTTTATATCTGGTGTAGGAATTGCTTATAATTATTTAATTCAAAAGTTATATGATGCAAAGAGTTGAAGACGTCCGATAAGCTGTATAAAGCCTAAATTCTAAGGTTTTAGCTGATCTAACCAACTAGAAGTAAACATTCGAGGGATTTTGCGTAACTGACTGGGCAAAATGCCAAAATTTGTTAATTTGTCGTTGATAAACTGGTATTTTCGTGGTTTTCCAAATTGATTAATGGTATGTGAATAACAAAATCTGTTGTCGGGAAAATTAAAGAAAATTAATATTTTGGTTTACATAGCTATAAACATAACAAATGATATGTTTAGTCTTGTTTGATTATTTTAAGCAGGCAACTAAAACAACTTTTTATCTCAAACTCTTTTCAAACAAATTATTCAGCGCGCTAACAAAGAAAGGGCTTTTTATCCATACTCCTAAATCATATTCAGGGTTTTTGCCGGCCATAACAAAAAATATTTCCTCATTGTCAATATTTACAAATCTTGCATCGTGTTTTGTGTTAAGAATCTCCATATTTCCTAAATCAGCATTTATGTTTTTATCAGCATTTGTATAAAATTTGACTTTAATCTTTTTCTTTGCCAAATTGTCATTAACCTTTCTTAAAACCTTAATCTTATGCTTTATGCCATCTTCATTTGTAACTACAGTAAC
>DAOVKD010000161.1 GCA_030631975.1 Candidatus Woesearchaeota archaeon | reverse complement strand
AGGATGATATAAAGGAACAATCTTTATTTTCCCAAAATCTGTTCCACCCTCAAACACCTTACCATGCACTTCGCTTATTCTGCTAAATTCCAAATTAAATCTGGCAAATATCTCTTTTGATGCGTATTTGCCAAGTGTTATAATAATTTTTGGTTTGATTATGTCAATCTGCCTGTATAAATATTCAATGCAGGAATCAATTTCGTGTCTGCCTGGATTGTGGTTTTTGGGAGGATGGCATTTTAAAATATTAGTTATATAAATCTCATCTCTTTTTAAGTTTATTGAGCTTAACAGCTGGTCTAAAATCTTTCCTGCTTCTCCAACAAATGCCTTTCCTTCTAAGTCCTCATAGTAACCAGGAGATTCTCCAACAACTAAGATTTCCGCATTAACTGAGCCGTCTCCAATAAGAGGCTTGTTTCTTGTTCTCCATAACTCGCATTTCCTGCAGCTTCTTACTTCTTCCTCTATCTTTTTCATATCTTCTTCAGGCATGAGCATAATCTATGTTAAATCCAATAATTTTGAGAGGCTAAACATTAAATAATCTCTTTGTTCTAACACTCCTCTTTTTTTCCATTCCCTAAAAAATGCTCTCGCATTTTTGGGGTCCAAAAAATCTTTGATTTTTAAGGACATCTGTAAGTTTATCTCATAAGAATATTTAAGATTATTTATTTTAATTGTTCAAAAAGATGTTTAATGATTCTCCTTATTATTTCTTTATTTAAATCGATATAATTTTTATGAATCATAAAACCCTCATATGAAATACGATTTCTGTAATCTCTCATTTGTTGCAAAAATTGTCTCATCTGTTCATCGATTTTCTGTTGTTTAGCAATATAGTCAACAAGTTCTTGATGAGCGCCTTCTCCTTTTACCTTGATTCCCTCCTTTAAAGTAAGAGCCTCCATCAATTTATGGACTGCATCATAATAATCTAACAGGGTGTTGCTTGGGTATTTTCCTATATTAGTATTATCCAGCCTCTCTAGAGTAACTTCTGCCATCTTCTTTAATGATTCAGACTTTTGCTTATCTGGTTTAACTTTTGTAATCATTTATACCCCTCTAAAAAACCACTCAGTACCATTCCATTAACAATATTGTTTTTTAATTCTTTAGGATATGAATTAAAATTCTTATTAAAATGCAATTCAATTTTCCTTTCAAGTTTTTTTTCAAATGAACTTATATCTAATTCCTCTTTCTTACATTCAATAAATATGTCAATATCACTTTTTTCAATATCTTCCCCTCTTTGGTAACTTCCAAACAACACAATTGATTTAGGCATTAATTTTTCTTCAATAAACTCAATTAACTTTGATTCTAAAATTGAAGATATATTATAGATGGTTTTGTATTTCTTGAAAGTTTTATTATCTAAATTTGCCTTATAAAGCGGAAATTTTCGTCCCCCTTTCTTCTCTACAGATTCTATTATTAAGCCTAATTTTAATAATTTATCCAAATTTTTCTTAACAGATGTATGTGCTAATCCAATGCTTCTGCTAATATCCATAAGATAATTCTTCTTAGTTGGATTGACAAAAAAAACTTCAGCTGTCCTACCCATACTACTTTTTTGTAACATATATTACATAATTGTAAGATGTACTATATAAATGTTTCCGTTTTTGAAGGAACTCCTCCTGAACTTACACTCCTTTGCAGAAATGCATTATAACCGAACTAATTCTTCCATTAACCCTTCCTTAGATTTGTTTAGTTGTTCTTCTATTTTTAATCAACCCTTTGATAAGACAATAATTACAGCTACAAGTATGCCTGCTCCTAAAGCAAGCAAACTAAATTTCTTGCTTTCCTCCTCTGCTTTTGGCAATAGATGTGTAGCCCCAACATAAACTAAAGCTCCTGCTGAAAGTGATAATAAAACCCCTAATGCAGATGGGGTAACCCTGCTAATAAACGGCCATGATAATAATACACCTAAAGGCGTAGTTATTGCTGCTGCTAAAAAAGCATATAGCGAAGATTTTCTTTTATTAAATCCTGATTTTACCAATAGCAGAAAAGTAACTATGCCCTCTGGAAACTCATGAAGCACCATGCCTACAGCCGCTAATACTCCTGTAAATATGCTCACAGAAAATGTCACAGAGTAAATAATACCATCTATGAGAGAATGAAGACCTATACCTATTGCTGGGATTATTCCAAAAGCATAATCTTTGCATTTTTCTTTATCACATACAAACACATTCAAAAATCTATTAAATAAGTGAAGTGATAAAAAACCTACTAATAAAAATATTGGAGCATTTTTGCTCATCTCAAAAGATTTTGGAATGATATGGATAAAAGATACTGAGATAAGAACACCAGCAGCAAATGATATAAAATAAACAATGTTTTTCTTGCCCCACTCTGCAAATTTATTTATGACATATATGCCAATTGTTGTGACTATACAGGCTAATATTCCTGCAGACATTACTATCCAAAATGTGGTATTTATCATTTAAATTACCTCCATGCTTATTAAACCAAGATTAATAGTTCCGGATTGACTAACAGGATTATTTGCAGCTATTTTTTCATTTCACTTCTGAAATTTTTTGTTATATAGCAACTGTGCTAAATAATCATATATCTATTTACAGTTGCTATGTTTGGAAATGGCAACTAAATCCCAGAGGGATATAGGAACGGTAGTGACTATATGTACGAAAATTTGCCAATTTCCATTATATCCATCCTAATAGTATTCCTAAACCTATAAATAACATAATAATTGCTATAATCAAATGAAGGTACTTAATATT
>DAOVKD010000044.1 GCA_030631975.1 Candidatus Woesearchaeota archaeon | reverse complement strand
CTTCTGATGCTCCTCATGATCAAGAGTAGGGCTTTCCCCGGTTGTGCCGCAAGGCACAATTCCATCAATATTATTTTTAATCTGAAACTCGACAAGTCCCCTTAAGGCAGGCTCGTCTAATTTCTCATCTTCTGTAAATGGCGTAACAATAGCTGTTATAGCTCCTTTAAACATTTTTCATCAGCCTCCTCCAACTATATCTTTCATTAAATCATCAATATCATAAAATCCCTTTTTGTTTTGTATCCATTGCGCGGCTATTACAGCCCCTAATGCAAATCCTTCCCTGCTCCTTGCAGTATGCTTTAATTCAATTGTGTCTGCAGGGCTGTCAAAACTTACAGTATGCGTTCCGGGAATTGAACCTCCTCTTGTTGAGGATATATGCAATTCCTCTGGATTAATTTTTCTTTTCAGCTCTTCTGTTACAACTTTATTTTTTCTTTCTATATTGTCTGTTAATATTTTTCCAATCATGACCGCTGTTCCTGAAGGGCTGTCTGCTTTTCGATTGTGGTGAAGCTCATGCACAAATACATCATAATCACTAATTTTATTCATTATTTTTGCCGCATTTTCTATTATCTTAAAGTATATATTAACACCTATTGAAAAGTTACCTGACCATATAAGGCCTATTTTTGCATCTTTAATAATCTTTTTTACCTCATCCATCCTGCCATACCAGCCAGTGGTCCCTGCAACAATATTTTTTTTGAATTTCGAAATTTTTTCAATATTGCCTATTACAGAATCTGGATGCGTAAAATCTAGGCAAACATCTGCATCTTTCATGGATTCTTCATTAATTTCTTTGTAGTCTGCGCTGTCATTATTTGGGTCAACAGTTCTTACAGCAGTGCCTTTAGCTTTAGCAACTTTTTCTATTTCATGCCCCATTTTACCATAACCAATTATTGCTATGTTCATTTTATATTCTTCTGCAAATTCTAAATAATAATCAAACCACCGCTATTTGTCTGAAAGGTCAGACATCAAGTCTGTAGAATCAGGAGAAAGTTTAATCTTTTTAAACTTATCTTCCCCACCCTGCTCGTCAATTCTATAGCCCTCTTTCATTCTAAACAAGGTAGAAACATTTATATACTATATAAACATTATGTTATTATAATAACAATTAATATTATGCAAAGGCGCTTTAAATGGTGACTGTAAGCCACTTAGTTAAGAAAGCTGTAAGTGAAAATTCATTTTTGCTGGAAGCAATGAGCAAGGAATTAGTTAGTTATGGAAATCTTGCCGAGCAGCTGAAGCCGGAAATTGAAAAAGAGCTTGGAAAAAAAGTAAAGGATTCTGCAGTTGTGATGGCTTTAAGGAGGTATGGAGAGGAATTGCAAAGTTTTGACAAAAAAATCAGGAAATTCAGGTTTCAGGGAGAAATCCTAATGAGAACGAATATTATGGATTTTAATGTTGTCAAATCCAGCAGCTTGTTAAATAAAATAAAAAATATTTACAACTTAGTTGATTTTTGGAGGGGAGATACATTAAATATTATTCTGGGCAGCAACGAGGTTAGCATAGTTACTAATGAAAAATATAAGGAAAAGCTCTCTAATTTTCTAAAAGGAGAAAAAGTTCTTAATAAGAAGTTTGATTTAGTTGCTTTGGCGGTTGTTTTTGAGGGCGGGAGTTTCCTTACAACCCCTGGAGTTGTTTTTACTGCAATAAGGAAACTTGCATGGGAAAATATAAACATTTTTGAAATAGTTTCCACAATGACAGAGCTGACTTTCATCCTGGGCAAGAAAGATTCTATGAAGGCTTATAACGTGCTGCAGGAATTGGCGGGAAAATAAATGGGCCCAAGGGGACTTTCAAACCTTGAGGGATTTGTGGTTTCCCTCTGGGATATTCGAACCCCCGACCTCAAGATTACTTCAGCCAACGGATGAAGGATTGACAACTTCGTTGGCAATAAGAGTCTCGCGCTCTACCAGGCTGAGCTATAGGCCCAATAACAAATTCAGAATTTAAGATTATTTAAAAAACTAACTAAACCATCTTAAGTTTTCCGGTTATCTTATCTATTTTTTCCTCTAAATCAGGGCCTATGCCTAAACATGTAATTGTTCCCGGCTCCACAACTGTATGTCCTGCATCCTTGATTAAAGCCACTTTTATCCCCTCATTTTCTGCCATGCTCATATACTTAAACAACTCCCTTTCATCAGCAGCCTTAAGAACAACTTTTTTTCCGCCCTGAGCTTTCCATTTCTCAACTATTTTTTTGTCTGACTTTAAGATGCAGTCCACAGAAGCATGGGAGCATTGCGCTGCCAATTTTCCTTTTGGAAGCTTTAAGTCCTGCCTTACCAAAATTACCTGTTTGCAGCTCATTTTTAGTTATTACTATCAGTTACTAATAAATGTTTATATATTTATTTAATTCTAATGCTCATTAACCTAGAACTCACTCCTCTTCACAAAATGTGTATGCAAAATCTTTTTAGCTTTTTTACTTAAGGGCTTGCCTAAAAATTCTGCATATATTTGCTTGACAGCAGGATTTTCATGGGATTTTCTTAAAGGCAGATTTCTGTCAGCTTTATAGATAGCTTCCATTCTTTTCTTAATTACTTCTTTTGTTGTTGGCCATGGTTGTCCGCCGCCACCAATGCAGCCACCAGGACATGCCATAATCTCAATAAAATGGTATTTGTCTTTTTCTTTCAAAAGCTTTCTTATATTTGAACCACCATGAACTGCAGCAAATCTTATTGTTTTTCCCTTAATTTTTATAGTGCCTTTTTTTACTCCTTCTATGCCCCTTATTTCATTAAACTCGACCTTTTTTAACGTTTTTCCTGTTGCAAATTCATATGTGGTTCGTAAAGCTGCTTCCATAACTCCTCCTGTAGCTCCGAACATAAGTCCTGCTCCTGTTGAAATTCCTAATGGATTGTCAAATTCCTCATCTTTTAACTTCTTAAAATCAACCTTAGAGTACCTTATAAGCTTGGATAACTCCCTTGTTGTAAGCACATAATCAACATCGCTATCAATTTCAGGCCTTGTTGACTCAAATTTTTTTGCTGTGCAAGGCATCACACTTACAACTACAATATCTTTTTTCTTAATACCAAACTTCTTGGCATAATAAGTCTTTGTCAGTATGCCAAGCATTTCATGAGGGCTTTTGCATGAAGACATATTTGGAAAAAGATTGTGATAAAAATGCTCCATGAACTTTATCCATGCTGGGCAACATGTAGTAATCATAGGGAAAGGACCATTTTTTTTCAACCTCTTAACAAACTCAGATGCTTCTTCCATTATTGTCATGTCTGCTCCAAGGTCTGTATCAAATATTCTGTCAAAACCTATTTTCCTTAATGCAGCAACCATTTTTCCTGTAACTAAAGAACCAGGAGGCATTCCAAATTCTTCTCCTAAAGCAACCCTTACAGAAGGAGCAGTCTGCACAACAACATGCTTTTTCTTGTTTTTTAAGGCTTGTATAACCTCAAAGAGGTGCTCTCTCTCATAGATTGCTCCGACAGGACAAGCTGCAATGCACTGTCCGCATTTAATGCATGCAACATTATTCAATGGATGGTTATTGTAGGGGCTTACATGCTCATAATGCCCCCTCCCCTGAAAGGAAATAGCATGGACTCCCATGATTTCTCCACATACCCTTATACACTTACCGCAATTTATACATTTGTTATCATCTCTTATGATTGATTCACTTAAATCCTGTTTATACTTAATAATTGGTTCAAACCTGATTCTCGTCATACCCAAATCCCTAATAACTTTGTAAAGGTCATTTTCCATCTCATCAACAGAGAGCGTCTTTACATGTCCAGCCATCAATAGCTCAGCGTTAATGCTTCTGGCTTTTCTTATTCTTTTAGAATCAGTAATTATTTTGCATCCTTCATAAGGATATGTTGAACATGATGTAACTAATTTGTTATCTAATTCAACAAGACATAACCTGCATCTTGCTTCTGGCTTAAGACCTTCAATAAAACAAAGGGTTGGAATCTTAATATTATGTTCTTTACATATATCTAGAATAGTTTTTCCTTCTTTGCATTTTATATTTTTTCCATTCAATATTATTTTCATCTTAATTTTTCCTCAAACTCTTTCCTGAAAAATTCCAGTGCAGTAAGCAAATGGTTTGTAGATGTTTGGCCTAAACCGCAAAGTGATGTCTCATGAATATTCATTGCAAGATCTTCCAATATCTCTAAGTCCTGTTTTGTAGCCTTTCCTGATTTTATTTTTTCCAATAGGTGACATACTCTTATAGTGCCTTCTCTACATGGTGTGCATTTTCCGCATGATTCATGGCAATAGAAATGAGCAATGCTTAATGCTGTATCAAGTATAGATTGCTTTTCATCCACCACAATTATGGTGTATGATCCTATAATGCAGTTTTTCCCGCAAATGCTGTCAGGAGTCAGTTCTATTTTAGAATAAGGCATGCAACCGCCAAAACAGCCAAAATATATTGCTTTTACCTTGTTTTTTGGTTTAGCTTTTTTTATTAAATCAGTCAACTTGTATCCTACAGGTAGTTCATAGATACCTGGATTTGCAATGTTTCCAGATAATGACATTAATCTTAGATTAGGATCCCAATCGTTGAATAAAATTGCCTGCGGAACATTTGTCAATGTCTCAATATTATTGATGATTGTAGGTTTTCCAAACAAGCCATCAACAGCTGGATATGGCGGTTTGTATTGTGGATGTCCTCTTTGGCCTTCTATTGATTGTATAATTGCTGTTTCTTCTCCACAAACATATGCTCCTGCTCCAGATATGATCTTAATATCTACACCTGATTTTTTAACAACTTTGTTTATTGTTTTTTGCAATAAATTTCTTAAGTTGTCGTATTCTCCTCTAAGATAGATAAATGCTTGTTTTGCTTTTATTACATAAGCAGCAATAAGAATTCCTTCAATTAAGGTTTCAGGATTGTTTTTTATTATAAACCTGTCTTTGAATGTTCCTGGCTCGCCTTCATTTGCATTACAAATTACATATTTTGTATCTGATTTTGCATTAAGAGTAAATTCCCATTTTTTTCCTGTAGGAAAGGCTGCACCACCTCTTCCTGTAAGATTTTTCTTTTTTAGAATATCGATTACTTTTTTTGCTCCAAGTTTTTTTGCTTTCTCTAGAGCTTTCAGATTAGTTTTTCTTAGGATTTGCATTTTCTTAGAATTTTCTTTATTTTTTCTTTTGTTAATTTAATATAAGGTTTTCCATTTAGAAGCATTGCAGGAGCTTCATCACAGCATCCTATGCATGATGTTTCATACAAACTGAATAGTTTATTTTTTGCAGTCTGTCCTAACTTTATTTTCAATTCCTTTTCAAGAAATTTAATTAAATCTAATGAGTTGTGTATTGCACATGTTGGACTAGTGCACACATGAATTACATTCTTACCTTGTTGCTTTGTAGGAAGAAATGAGTAAAAAGTTGCAACCCCATATATTCCAGAAACTGGTATATTTGTTTTTTTGCTTATTTTTTTGACAGCTTCTTCTGAAATATAACCTCTCTTTTTTACCTCTTTTTTCAGTAATTCAAGTAAAAATTCTGTCATTTGCTAATTTTTAATTAAATTGCTATTTATACTTTTCCATAAATCCAAAAATATATAAATAATTAAAACTAAAATAATTAAAATGGAATATCTGAACAAACAAGACTATAAATTTGGCTTTTTACAGGAAAATATTGAAATGATTGTTTATTCTGTTGTGTGTTTCTTTGTTCCTTTTTTTATTGGTCATCCGCAAATAGTTGTAGGCATTATTGTAAATACCTCTCTTGTACTTGCTGCATTGAATCTGAAGAGCTATAAGTTATTACCAGTGGTAATGCTTCCAAGCCTTGCTATTTTATCTCGCGGTATAATTTTTGGACCTTTTACAATATTTTTGGTTTACATGATTCCGTTCATCTGGATTGGAAACTCTATTTTGGTATGGGCAATTAAGGAGTTTAATCTTAACAGAAAAATGAATAGGTTTGTTAGCTTAGCAATAGGAGCAGGACTCAAAACTTTGTTCTTATTCAGTGCAGCATTTATCATGGTAAAAATAGGTTTTCTGCCTGCAGTTTTCTTAACAGTCATGGGAATAATGCAGCTTTACACTGCTGTTGCTGGGGGATTGTTAGCTTTTGGGGTGCATGGGGTTAAGAAGAGGGTTATATAATAGTTGTCACACAAAATTT
>DAOVKD010000156.1 GCA_030631975.1 Candidatus Woesearchaeota archaeon | reverse complement strand
ATATAGCAACTGTGCTAAATAATCGTACATCTATTTACAGTTGCTATGTTTGGAAATGGCAACTAAATCCCAGAGGGATATAGGAACGGTAGTGACTATATGTACGAAAATTTGCCATTTCCATTATATACTTATCGTTTATTCCAAATAGGCCTCATCCAAAAAATATGGTTGCGCCTTTTTTAGGGGAGGCGGGTGGGAAGAATAATGTTTTATCTGAAATTAAAATGCTGTGTATATTCACAAAGTATTTCTACTAACAGAATCAAGATGCCGCATTTTGACTCGCCCTGCATGCAACGTAGTTGCATGCCCGCTTGCAATACTGCTCTGGCGCAACCCTAAAAAGAATAAGCTTTCCAAATAAAAAAAATATAAAGTAATAATATTATCGGCTTAAACCTGTTAAAATAAGTAAATTTATTAAACAACAGAATTCCACTTATCTCAGATAAGCGGTTAAGACTGACAGATAAATAAAAAATATCATAATAAAATGGTAAAATGCCCTTACTGCGGAAAAGAGCTTACAGGGGATGAAACATTCTGCTGGCACTGCGAGAATGATCTTTCCAAGATGAAAGATAAGATGGAAAAGCCAGAGTCAGATAAAAAGGATTAACTTATAATGAAGCCTTTAATAGCAGCGAACTGGAAGATGAATAAGGACATTAAAGAGTCTGTTTCTCTAATTAACAAATTTGAAATTTTAATTAAAAATATTAAAAATGTAGAAATAGTTGTTTGCCCCCCTTTTACATCGTTAAATGAGGTAAACAAATTAATAAAAGGTTCAAATATAGATCTTGGAGCGCAAAACATGTATTTTGAGGAAAAGGGCGCATTTACCGGGGAAATTTCACCATTGATGCTGAAAGATGCAGGCTGCGAGTATGTCATTCTGGGCCATTCTGAAAGAAGGCAATGCTTTAATGAAACCAATGAGTTAATCAATAAAAAAATAAAAGCAGCATTGAAAAATAAATTAAAGCCGATTTTGTGCATTGGAGAAACATTAGAGCAAAGAGAGAAAAATGAAACAATGAAAACAATAGAAAACCAATTAATAAATTGTTTGAATAATATCAATGAAAAAGGAATGAAAAATATTAGTGTTGCTTACGAGCCTGTTTGGGCAATAGGGACTGGAAAAAACGCAACTCCTCAACAAGCAGAAGAAGTCCACAAATTTATCAGAAAATTATTATTAAAAATATACAATAAAAATATTGCTGAAAATACAAGAATTATTTATGGCGGCAGCGTAAAACCAAGTAATATTAAAGAGCTTATGAAAATGGAGAATATCAATGGAGCTTTAGTTGGAGGGGCTTCTTTGGATGCTGAAAGTTTTGGTGAGCTCTGCAATATAAAATAATCTAAAACATCTTGCCAAAAAACCCTTTTTTCTTCCTGCTTTCCTTTTCAAACTCCTTAAGCAATTCTTTCTGCTTTTTGCTCAGTTTTTCCGGAACTTCTACAATAACTTCAACATTCTCATTGCCAGTTCCATGGCCATGCAGATAAGGGATTCCCTTGCCCTTCATTCTGAAAATTGTGTTATTTTGTGTTCCAGATGGTATCTTTAATTTAGCTTTCCCGCCTAGAGTGGGAACTTCTACTTCTCCTCCAAGCGCGGCTATAGTAAATGGTATTGGCGCATTAATATAAACATCATCACCCTGCCTTTCAAATATTTCATGCTCTTTTACATGGATTATAATGTATAAATCTCCGGACTCCGCGCCTTTTTCTCCTGCTTCTCCCTCATTAACAACCCTTAAATTGGTCCCTTCTTCTGCTCCTTCTGGAACTTTGACTTCAAGCTTCCTGGTTTTTTTAACAACGCCAGTTCCATCACAAACTTCGCATTCCTTTTTTATGTATTTTCCCTGACCGCGGCATTTACCGCATGTTGTTGTTGTTGAAAAAATTCCAAATGGTGTTCTTTGTGTTCTCCTTTGCATTCCAGAACCGCTGCAGTCAGGACAATTTACAATATCTGCCTCGCTTTCAGCTCCGGAACCATGGCATTTTGAGCATTGCTCTAACCTTGGGATAACAATATGCTTTGCTGCGCCTTTAGCAGCCTCTTCCAGGGTAATTTCCAAGTCATACCTCAAATCAGCTCCTCTTCTTGGGCCTCTCCTCCTTGACCTGAAATGCCCGCCGCCAAAAAAACTTTCAAATATGCTGTCAAAATCAAATCTATCGCCTATATCAGACATAAAATCGCTAAAGTCAAATCCCTCGAATCCTTTAAACTGGTCTGCAGTTGTGCCAAACTGGTCATACTGCGTTCTTTTCTGGTCATCAGCAAGAATAGCAGCAGCTTCGTTTATTTCCTTGAACTTTTCATCAGCATCTGAACTTTTATTCAAATCAGGATGATATTTTTTTGCTAATTTCTTGTAGGATTTTTTAATCTCTTCCTTGGTTGAGTTCTTATCTACCCCTAATATTCTGTAATAGTCTTTTGCCATTTTATTTAATTGCCAATTTAATTTTAAAATATTGTTTATTAAATTTTTTTGCCGGATTTATTATTATTGCAGTAATTCTTCCTCAATCTTTTTTGCAAATTCAAATTCTTTGCTTAAATCAATGTTATACCTTTTTTTTAAATCTTCCACCCTTTCATTCAAGCTAACTATTTTATTGCCTATAACTCTTTTGTCAGCATAGAAAACAATTTTTTCTTCAATGGTTTTAGGCCGTAAATACTCATCTTTTATCTTGTATAATCCATGTTTTCTGGTAACTTCAGAAACTTGCGGAAAGCCCATGCTTTTTAATAACTTTGCCCCTTCAATTATATGATTGTCTTTTTCCCTTTCAATGTCATGCAGCATAGCAGATGCAATTACTAATTTTTTAT
>DAOVKD010000171.1 GCA_030631975.1 Candidatus Woesearchaeota archaeon | reverse complement strand
GTATTATATCCAATTGTTTGATAAGTTTTAATGATTTTCTGAATATTGGCAGCGACAGCCGGTATTTCTCTTTTGATGGCAGCCTTATGGATTCAATCCTGAATATACCTTTTTCATTGTCTCTATAATCAGGGTGTTTTGGGGCAAAGATATAAACCTCATGCCCTAGATCCTCCAGCCCTTTTTTAAAAGAAGATATTGAATTAACAACACCATTTATGACTGGCTTGTAAACATTTGTGAAAAATCCGATTTTCATGAAATCGCCTTTATTTTTAGCCCGGTTTTTCTTGCTATCCTAACTAAATCATTTGTTGTTAAAGAATCTTTGCTTTTTCTGTTTAATAGAAGAATAAATCTATATAAAAAATTTATTTTTTATTGCGTCCGCTTCGCGGGCTGATTAACACCCCACAAGAATGCCCACTCATGTACTTGAGGCAGCTGGCACCATCAATACTAAACCCATGATCTCTACCGAAGCCGAACGCAACAGCCCTTCCTGGGTATGCTTCTTCTCTTGAAGATTCTTGTGATGTACATAAATGAATGTCCTTTGGTTCCATTTTAGATAATTTAACAAGCATTTCTAACAATTCATTTGGTTTTGCATATCTGTCATCTGCTAATGCCCTCAAATATAAAAGACCTTCTTTTGTTTTAACAACTTTTTTAACAGACTCTCCCCAAAAGACTGGAATCTCATCAAGAGATATTATCTTGGGATTTACAACTGTGCTTTGATAATGATGAGTAACTACACCAGCTAAAGTTTTTGGTTTATAACTAATATGTGTGCTTGTTATAATGCATGAATCTGTACATTCTTTTTTTAAGCTTTTAAATGCTTCTGGTGAAGCATATTTTGATGCTCCAATAACATCTGGAGCAGAAATCATTCTTACTTCAGAATTATAAAATTTAATCCATTCTTCTTGAGTTTTATGTACTCCATCACCAATAGGTTGTAAGTCTATAACCCTCTGCGCAGGTTTGATTAATTTACTTCCATGTTTTTTAATTAAATAACTTAATACATCTTCTGAACTTTCAAAATCACTAGAACCAGCTATCTTCTCAAGAAGTTTTGCATCTTTATTGCTAATTTTATAATGTTTCATTGTAGAAAGAGAAAACTAACACTCACTTATAAACATTTCGATTTTGTAATTATTTAGTAGTGGTTTTTTTACTTTGTGAAAAATCCAATTTTCATGAAATCGCCTTTTTTGGTTATTCTAACTATTGTTAAAGAATGTAAACATATTATATAAAATTTTCCTTGGTTTTACAGAAAACTATATAAACCATGGTTTTACTACCAGGATTGTGCCTCGGTGGCTTAGTGGCTATAGCGGCGGACTTGTAATCCGCAGGTCGGGGGTTCAAACCAAATGGTTACGCTCATTTGATACGCAAAGTCCGGCATAAAGCCGGACACGCTCGCTTCGCTCGCAACCATTAGTGAAATTCCCCTCCGAGGCTTTTACTTTTAAAAATGGAAGGAAAAATAAGAAAAAAATATAATGAACTAAAGAAAAAATACTCCCTGCCTGATTTTGAGGAATTAAACAAAGAGTTTGAAATCTCAACAATAGAGCATGAGGATTTTTTATTAAGGCAAATAAGGAAAAAGATAGCTGATAAAATAAATAAAATGTGTGAGTTCTTGGAAGATTTGTTAAGCCCGGACAACAGCATAGCAAATATTTATGAGTACAAGGCATTTGATGATGATGAAAAAAAGGATATATTTAAATTATACAAAAAACTTAAAGTGCTTGAGAAATTAGCATTAGAGCTTTCATTAAACCCTGATGAGGCAAAGGAGGCTGAGTTCATCAATAACTTTTTTAACTCATGGGATAAAATAAAAAGCGAGATGACAACTATTATTAAAAAGATAAAGACTTTTTGGGAACAGGAAACATCAAAAACACATAATCTGGGGTATTTTGGTTAAAATGAATATTATATTATTAGGGCCCCCATCAGTGGGCAAGGGAACTTATGCAAAGATGATGTCAAAAATATATAATATTCCTCATATTTCAACAGGAGACATGTTCAGGGAGGCTATTAAGAACAAAACAGAGATTGGTTTGAAGGCAAAAGAATACGTAGACAAAGGAGAACTTGTTCCTGATGATGTTACTATTAGG
This sequence comes from Candidatus Woesearchaeota archaeon, assembly GCA_030631975.1. GTDB lineage: Archaea > Nanobdellota > Nanobdellia > Woesearchaeales > GW2011-AR4 > JACPJP01. The sequence continues at coordinate 540 of DAOVKD010000171.1, read as the reverse complement.
ATAGCTGAGGAAAGGCTAAAGCAGGATGACTGCAAAAACGGCTTTATGCTTGACGGCTTTCCAAGGACAATTGCACAGGCAGAGGCATTGGATAAAATAGTTGTTATTGATAGAGTATTGAATTTCACAGCCTCAGAGGAAATAATAATTGATAGGATATCTGGAAGAAGGGTTTGCAAAAGCTGTGGCGCTATATACCACATCAGGAATATAATTCCAAAAGTAAAAGGTGTTTGCGACAAATGCGGTGGAGAAGTTTACCAAAGGGATGATGACAAGCCAGAAGCAGTAAAGGAAAGATTTATTGTTTACAAAAAACAAACAGAGCCTTTAATAGAATATTACACTAAAAAAGGAATTCTAAGGAGTATTAATGCTGAGTGGCCAATTGAGCAGGTTGATAATGTAATAGCTGATGCCAGAAAGGCATTAGAGGAATAAAATCTGACTTTTTAGTCTATTTTTATTGAGAAAGAGATAAGTTCTTTTTTTAGTTGTTCAAAATTTTTAAATAAAATCATTTTCATTCCTAATTCTTTT
>DAOVKD010000080.1 GCA_030631975.1 Candidatus Woesearchaeota archaeon | reverse complement strand
GTTTGACTTCAAGCGACTCAGAAACTATAGCTGGTATATCCCTTGTATTTAGCCCTGTATTTTATGGAATAGGTCTTTATGTATTTGTTTTTGCAGGTATTTTATTTCTAATTTTTATTATTTCTAATTTATTTAATAAATATAAAAAATCAAAATAAATTTATATTACTGGTCTAGCTTTTTAACTTTTTCATCAGCCAATACTTTCTAAACAGTGTAAGCAATAAAAAAGCAACAGCAATAATGTACCATCTAGGATCCTTAAAATATAAGCCTACACTAACAAATATCAAAGCTAGAGAATAATAGACTATTATTGTTTTCTTATTTCTTGATTTGGTTACTGGTTTCATTTAATATCAGAAAGCTTTTTTTGTTTCGCTTCTTTAATTTCTTGTGTTACAGGCTTGTCGTCTTTATTCCATCCTGAATAATATTGCAACCTTTTTTCTTTTTTCAATGCTAATATGGGTTTCTTTTTCTTCTTGGCTTTCTCTTTAGCTACTTCTTCATCCAACATTTTCAATAACCTATCATCAAACATTTTCTCATTTCTTATTCATTTATGCCTATAAACGAATTTTCCCGCTCTTCCACGTGTTTTGGTGCGTAGCATATTCTTTTTGAATTTAATTTGTCCACTCTGCCTTAATTTCATTATGCTAACGCTAACAGAGCCGTAAGATGCCTTAAGCTTATCAGCTATCTGCCTTGATGTAAACCATTTATTTCTTTTCTTTTTAAGAAAGGTAAATACTTCTTGTTGCCCCATAATCAAAAGTTTAGAATTAGAGTTTAAATATTTTTCCGACAGCCTTCCACATACTCGGCTAGCGAGTTGCGACTTACTAAAATATTTGCCCTGCTAACGCAGGGTCGTCTTGTTTTACAAAAAACGAATGCTCAAAATTTTATGTAGTCGCACCGTGGAAGGCTGGATTTCTATTATTTTGAAAGCCTTAGTATTGGCGTTCTGATTGAAACGTCAATGGAGGCAAAAATGGGAAAAGCGCATAAAGTATTGGAGGAGCTTATGAGAAGCGGTTTCGACATGAGCACGAAAGAGTTTTTCCAGACAACACTGAATAAGATACTGAAAAAGTATCGGGTAATTGAGCAGCTAACACAAAAAGAGTACTGCGAGTTGCTGGAACTGATTATTGACAGGTGCGCAGAGAATGACCTGAAGAATATGGGGATTGAATATCTTGACGACAATGACTGGAAGGATAAATAATTTTTTTAAAAAAGGGTGATTTTTTTGTTTTTTTAACCCCATCTATAAAGCTCATGCCTTAATTCATCATACTCTTTCTGCATTTGAGCTAATCTTAATTTCAGCCTTTCATATAACTTATGAACTGCATTCAAGTCAAACTTTTCTCCATCAAGAACTGTTTGGGTTTTCGCCTTATCATCAAATGCCTTCTCAGCTTTATCTTTTAATCCAGGCAGGATGTCATAGTCAATTTTATTAATTTCTTTTTCCAAAAAGTTCATCCTGTCAAATTTTTTCAGATATTCTTCTGTCAATGGCCTTTCCTTTATTGATTTAAGCTCCATAGATAGATCATTCAAAGTCCATTTTGCTGTTCTTGCAATGAAATCTTTTGCTCTGTTATCAATAAATATCCTAATGCTTTCAGCCTTGATGTCCCTTAAAGCAGTTCCGTCTGCTTTTTCCCTGCAATAAGGCACTTCCAGATAACTCTTTCTCCATTTTACGAGCTCTTCCTTTAATTTGTCCAAATTGCTTTTGCCGTAACTTCCTCCACAACCCCAGCATCCCCCATATGAGTCTTGGCTGTCATCTCTGAATGGCCTTTCCATTGTTGTAGATGCTGTTAAGAACTCGTCTTTGCTGCTGTCCAAATGAACATCTGCCCTGTACTCAACAACAAAATAGGCAAAGTTCTCTTTTTGCTGTTTGCAATCATCAAGCCAAGCATTAATTTTGCCCCACATTAAGTCATTGTTTGTAATAGCCTTTACTACTTGCTTCTCTTTTGTTTGCACTTCAACTACTTTTTCTTTTGGTTTTTCAACTAGGCTTAATTGTTGCATTTTTAATCACCTCAATAATCTTCAGGGAGCATTACAGTCAGTTTATTGCTGCCATTCCTTACAAACCATATCGATTTGAAATAGCCGTTTCCCTTAATTACAAAGAAGTTTCTATCATTATCCCCAACAAATTTGCATTTATCATAAATGTGCTTAGCTTTCTTCATTAATATCTCAAGGAGTTCTATGGGCTCTGTAAAAATAGTTTCTTTGCATTTTTTCTCAATGTAGTACCATAAATTTGTTGTTATTATATCGCATTTATCAAAAGTTTCAGATGGATTTCTCATAAGTACACCATCTTCTAAAGCCTGCTCTTGTGTATAGACAGAAATCGGCTCGCCAAAGTATTCAATCATTTCTTGATTCATTTTATTCACATCCAAATTTATAGTTTAGTTTTGCTAATTCAAGATGCTTCTCAAGCCTAGCTATTTTTTGCTCATGCTCCAGCTTCATTACTTTCTCTTGGTGCTCATAGCATTCCTTCTTGTGCTTCTGCTTAAGCTCTTCAAGCTCTTTTGACTCTGAAAGGTTAAGTGCCATCTGCATCATCTCCAAAAGCCTGTTTTTGCTCTTTTTTCTTATCTATTATTTCAAAGCACTTTTCCCTGATTTCTTCATTCATCTCTGCTCTTATGTTGTTAAGCTTCTTGTTTGTGTCGCCGAACATCTGCTCACGTATTGTTGGTATTTTCATCTTGGCGCCTCCAAAACCTTTTCATCAACTGTTTTTCCTTCAAGAATTTCTTTGTCAAGCTCATGGTTTAAATGAAACAAGTTTCTAACTGTTTCTTTGTAAAGCTTTGACCATTGTGGGTTCTTGACATCCTTAAGAATAAGAACAGCTCCATTCTTTGCCATGCCAAGATTTATTTGCTTGCGCTTTCTTCTGTCTATTTCATCCCAGTCAGGCATTTGCACCACCTCATTTCTTGTTTGTTTCCCGAACAGTTGTTCGTACAACTCCGGCTGAATTAACACAATTGACATTTTGGATGTGATCCTCTATTGCAGTTAAAATCTGGCTTCTTATGCTCACCTTTGCTCTTGTTCTGATGAGATAAAGTTCTTTAACTAAGTCTTCTGGAACAACTAAGGAATACATTTTTATCAATTCGAAAAATTTTCTCAATGCTAATTGAAAATTTTTTAGAATTCTAACTAACAAATGGAGATTTCCTGCATTTAGCGCAGATATTTGAGTTCCTTTGATGCTCAGCAACTTTGAACCTGAACAGGTTTTCGCATCTTTTGCAGAATCTTAATTTAAAGTGGTATTGGCTTCTTAGATACTTAATTCTTCTATGGACTGTTCCTCTGTCTATATTTAATAATTCAGCTATCTTTTTCTGGGAATAGAGCAAGCAGTAATATTCAAGAAATTTCTGATTGAATTGGTTTAAATCAGTTATTGGGTACCTTTTATTCTTTTTTCTGTTAAGCTGCATAGGGTGGAATGTTTCCAAGTTTTTGAAGTTGTTGCCTCTTAATCCTATTCCAAGTCTTTGAAGTCTTCTCCTTACTGTTTCATCACATAAGTCAATTAATTCTGCTATTTTTAATGTAGAATAATGATGATTGGTGTAAAGTTTTATTATTCTTTGATTTACTGGATTAGAAGCAGAGTAATTGTATTTGTACCTTTGCAGATTTTTGGGTATTTGAAATTTCAGATGCCTTTTGATAGTCGGTATTGAACAATTGAAAAAAGAACCAATGTCTTTAATCAGTTTGCCTTCATAATAAAGCTGCTTTAGCTTTTCTTTATCGATAACTACACGTTTATAGCGACCCAATCTTTTTGGATTTCTGAAGTCGATGCTACTGTTATACCACGCCATTTTAATTACCTAATTTTTTAAGAATATTATTCAGAAGTCTGAACTCTGATTTTGTCATTAATGGATTAGTTTCAAAATCGTGGCTATCTTTTAATTCCTTGAGCCTGCTAACTAAAAATTTGACTTCTTTTTTAGAAAACATTTTATTGCTATGAGAAATTTTTTCTTCGTCAGAAGAAGGAAAAATTTAGAAAAAAGAAAAAAGAAAAAAAATTAAATTAAGAAACTACTTCTTCTGAGCTTTCACTTTCGCTGTCACTTCCATTGACATAATCTCTGGCTTGCTCCAAAACTTGAATTGCCTTGTCTATGTCATTTACGCCAAAAGAGTTCGTGTTTTTCCACTCACCATCTTTTTGATAGCTTCTGTTCAAGCTCACTGTTTTGAACTCATCTCCTGTTTTGGATGTATTTTTCCATACAGTTGCCTTAACCAAACCTACATTAAATCTTTTTTCTGGTTGTCCAGCCATTTTCTTTACCTCGAAATCCCCATCTAATTGTGAAGATTTCTTCTATGAATATAAAAGAAATTTTTACGAAGCATCTTCTGCATCATTAGTATCTTTGCGCCAAATACTCAAAAGCCTTATCCAAGACAAGCACAGCTTTTGGCACATCATT
>DAOVKD010000102.1 GCA_030631975.1 Candidatus Woesearchaeota archaeon | reverse complement strand
TATCATGCGGAAAAAGGATTTTCTTGAGTTCTTCTGCCATTTTTTAGAAAAATATTATTTTGTTTATAATTATTTTGAATGTTTTTTAATAATATAATTTATTGTATTTTAAATATTAGAATTTATGAATAATTAACAATCTTTTTAAACTATTTCTAATCTCATCTGTAGTATGGGCCGGTGGTGAAATCTGGTATCATGTTCCCTTGGCTTGGGAGAGATTGTGGGTTCAAATCCCGCCCGGTCCATTTTAATCAAAACTCTTAAAAACAATTTCAACTTCCAAATCAAAAAAGAGAAAATAAAAATGGAAGACTGCATTTTCTGCAAAATAATTGATGGCAAGATACCATCCGCTAAAGTTTATGAGGATGATAATGTTGTAAGCTTTCTTGATATCATGCCCGCTAACAAAGGCCATTGTTTAGTTGTGCCTAAAAAACATTACGAAACTCTGCTTGACATTCCTGATGGGGATTTAGCAAATTTAATCAAAGCCACAAAAAAAATTACAAAAGCATTGTCATTATCAATAGGCAATGGAAGCTTTAACATTATTATGAACAACGGCAAAATCGCCGGCCAGCTGGTAAGTCATGCGCATATTCATATAATTCCAAGATTCAAAGGAGACAGACTAAGGCTTACATGGTCCCATAAAAAATACATTGACCAAGAGATGAAATCAGTGCAGGAAAAGATTAAGAAGTTTGTTTGATGATGATTTTATTTTGTGTGGGTGGCTTTTGACAAAATTGAGATTCCTCCAGCAATAATGCCTTTTTATGCGCATTTTCTCATTCAAATTTCAAAAAACATTAAATATGCAGCATATTTCTAATATGGTATGGTTACAAAGATACAGGAAAAGATAGTTGTTGAAGGTGATGAAAGCAGAGAGCGCCTTGGATTAGTCCATGTTCTTACTGGTGATGGAAAAGGAAAAACAACGTCATCATTAGGCATTGCTTTAAGGGCGTTGGGCAGCAACTTAAGGATATGCATGATACAATTTCTTAAATCATCGGCAACAGGCGAGTTTAATACAATAAAAAAATACCTTTCAGGGATTGAAATCGTGCAGTTTGGTATTGATGCTGTGCAAGAAAGGCAGCAAAAGCTCGACGCTTTCCGCGATAAGGGAAGCAGGTTCGTGTTTAATCCTGATGCTAAGGAGAAGGAAGCTGCTATACTTGGTTTCCAGCACGCGAAAAAAATAATAAACTCCAAAGATTATGACGTAGTAATTTTGGATGAGATAAACACGGTTTTGGATAAAGGGCTGATACCCCTAAACGACGTTATTGACCTAATCGAAAATCATGGAAATGTTGAATTGGTTTTTACAGGCAGGGATGCGCCTCAAGAAATAATTGAGAGAGCAGATTATGTTTCCAAGGTGGGGCTGATAAAGCATCCATGGCAAAAAGGTATAAAAGCAAGAAAGGGAATTGAGTATTGAAGGATAAAGAGTAGGCTGCGTTCGAAATGTAGATTGCCATCAATTTGTGAGCATCTTATTAGTTTTGAAAGAACGCGACAAGGGGGACGTCCCTCACGGGGAATGTCGCCTTATGCTAATTATAATCAAATGCGAACCGATGGCAATCCGAAGCATAAGCGAGATTTTGAACGCAGCCTAAAGAGTAATAAAATATTTAAATAAAGTTTGTTGAGGGCATTATTTAATTTGCCTTATCGTAGAACGAGTCATTCCTTAATTATCATCTCAAGTTTATTTCCTATTTTTTTTATAGACTTTGGTACTTTATTCGAGAATGGCTCATATTTATCAGAGCCAACATTAGGAAAAATCTTTTCATATGTGTCTAAAGCATTCTGTGCCGCCTTGCGTGCTATAGATTGATATTCAATGCTCATATCTAAAAATCCCTGTGCTCTCTTCCTCCCTTTTTCTGAATCCCCCCCTTCTTCTGAAAGTTCTTTTTTTTCTTCTGCTTCAATAGAATAAGCTGTTGCTTGACGATAATAAGCGTCTGCCAGATAATTTATGATAGGATATGTTTCATCATTAGCCTCCTCCAACTTTTTGACAACATCATCAAGCCTATTTAAGGAGCAGCTACTATTTAGAATAGACCCTGCTACCTTAAGAAGCTGTGGTTCCCATTTCTCTGGGCTTTCCCATTTCTCTGGGCTTACTTCTCCTACTTCTCCCATAATAATGAGGTAATAAGATGTGATATTTGAATGTTTCTATTTTGGAGAGGTAAATTTAAACAACGGAATTCCATAATCTATGATTGGCGGAATGAGTAGTGCTCAAAAACCACCATATCATTGGTGGAATTCCGAGCATCAAAAACCACTAAATGTTAGGTTAATGAAATCATGCTACCCATCTCTGATGGTTTATAAATTATGAAATAATTTACTAAACTAGGAAAATGCAAAGCATTTTCTGTTGGTGGTTTTTGACAGGTTAATGGAATTTGCCTTATTTATTTTCAATACTGCAAATATATCCAGCGGAATGTCCTGTTCCTCATAGCGTCACCAACCGTTTACTTAACAACTCACTATTTTGGAACACTATGCCCCTTATTTTAGAGCATAAATTTATATATAATTTGTATATATAGCAACTGTGCTAAATAATCGTACATCTATTTACAGTTGCTATGTTTGGAAATGGCAACTAAATGTACGAAAATTTGCCATTTCCATTATAATTAGGTTATATGCAAAATAAAAAATGCCAAAACTAAACTTAAGCGAAAATGCATTGCAAATACTTGAAAAAAGATATCTAATGAAAGATACTAACGGCAAAGTAATTGAAAAGCCAGAAGATTTATTTAGAAGAGTAGCTAATAATATAGCATTAGCAGATGCCAGATATCTGCTTAAGGAAGAAATAGACAATTTAGAAAGATTATCTTTCCATCAGTCTTTGACTGGTGAGGAGACTAATCTGGAGAAAAAGCGAAAGCCTTTTGACAATGAGCAAAATCTGGAATATTTTGAAGTTGTAAAAACAAGGGGATTTAAAAATTTACTAAGAAAAAATAAAAAAGTTAAAGGCAAAATAAAGAAAACAGAAGAAGAATTTTACAGGTTAATGGCAAACCTGGATTTTTTGCCTAATTCCCCGACTTTATTCAATGCAGGAAGATCCTTACAACAACTTGCTGCATGCTTTGTTCTGCCTGTTGAAGATAACTTAGATTCTATCTTTAAGGCATTGCATTACGCAGCCAAAATATCCAAATCAGGCTCTGGCACCGGGTTTGACTTCTCAAGATTAAGGCCAAAGAATGATGTGATAAACTCAGTTACTGGCTTTTCCTCGGGGCCATTGTCTTTTATGAAAATTTTTGATGCTGTTACAGAGCAGATAAAGCTTGGAGGCTTAAGACGCGGCGCTCATATGGGAATCTTACGCGTAGACCATCCTGATATAGAGGAATTTGTTACGATAAAAGCTCGGGAAAAGGTATTGGAAAATTTCAATATCTCTGTAGCTATTACAGACAAATTCATGAATGCAGTGAAAAAAAATAAGGATTATGGCCTTATTAACCCCAGGACACAAAAAAAGATTAAAGAAGAGAGCGCAGAAAAGATTTTTGAATTGATATGCATTACAGCGCATAAAACTGGAGACCCCGGCTTAATATTCCTTGACAAAATGAACAAAGACAATCCAACACCAAAGTCTGGTATTTTGGAGTCCACTGACAGCTGCGGTGAACAGCCCTTATTGCCTTATGAATCAGCTAATTTAGGCTCTATTAACCTTTCCAATATGGCAAGGAATGGTAAAATCAATTTTAACAAATTAAAAAATACCATCCATAAAGCAATACATTTCCTTGACAATGTCATTGATATGTGCTGTTATCCAAACCCAGAAACAAAAGAAATTGTCTATGCAAATAGAAAAATTGGTTTAGGAGTGATGGGCTTTGCTGATATGCTCATAAAATTAAAAATTCC
>DAOVKD010000127.1 GCA_030631975.1 Candidatus Woesearchaeota archaeon | reverse complement strand
ATGCCTTAAACAAGGAAGAATATGAAAATAAGGTTTTGAGTTTTTTTGAAAAGAATTTAAGATAGGGCTGTGCCTTTTTTAGGGGAGGCGGGCGGGAAGAATAATGTTAAATGTGAAAATAAAATGGTGTGTATGTGCATGAAATAATATTTAATAAATAAATCAAGATGCACCATTTTGTCTAAAGTCCGCTCTGGCATATCCCAAAAAACCGTTAAAATGACAAGAAGAGAGCAGATAATTCAAATTCTAACCAAAGAAGAAAAATCAGCACAGCAGCTTGCAAATGATTTCCATGTTGAGTTGTTTGAGATTTTAGAGGATTTAAAGCATATTAAATACTCTATAAAACCAAAAAAATTAGTAATGAAGCCTGCGCAATGCAGGAAATGCAGATTTAAATTTAAGGAGCGAAGCAAGGTGAAGACACCAAGCAAATGCCCGCGCTGTAGATCAGAATGGATAACGGCTTCTTTGTTTAGGGTTGAGTGATTATTTTAATTGATAAATTATATAAACTCACAAAAACATCCAATTCTTTATGATAAAAGCAGTTATTTTTGATTTAGACAACACATTAGTTGATTTCTTGAAGATGAAAAAACTTAGCTGCAGGGCTGCAATAGATGCTATGATAGGAGCCGGGTTGAATGTTGAGCATGAGGAAGCCATTAAAGTCCTTTTCGAGCTTTATGATAAATACGGCCTGGAGGAAAAAACAATATTCCAGAAGTTCTTAAAGAAACTTACAGGAAAAGTAAATTACAGAATACTGGCAAATGGCATAGCTGCTTACAGACGCGTAAGATCTGGCTTTTTAGAGCCTTACCCTAATGTGGATTATATTTTGTTAAAGCTAAAAAGTCGGGGGATTAAACTGGGGATAGTAACAGATGCTCCAAAGCTTAAGGCATGGGTAAGACTGGCTTCTATGAAGCTAAGCAATTATTTTGATGTTGTTATTGCATTTGAGGATACTAAGAAGTTAAAACCTTCTAAACTGCCTTTCAAAGCCGCTTTGAAAGAGTTAAGGCTAAATCCATCAGAATGCCTAATGGTTGGTGACTGGCCGGAAAGAGATATTAAGGGTGCAAAAAAGTTAGGCATGAGAACGTGCTTCGCAAGATATGGAAACCCTAAAGTGAAAAAGTCAAATGCTGATTATGAAATTTCCAATATAAAGATGATTCTTGATATTATAAAAATTTGATGGATTATCATACAACCAGTCTATTGACTGGTGTATGACTAATCCGGAAAGATTACCGAAGGCTAATCCGGAAAAAAAGCGCAAGCTTTTTGACGAAATGCGAGGAGACTGAACTTCCGAAGGAAGCGAGCATGCTATTAGTCTATTGACTGGTAGTGTCTCCGAGCATTTTGACGAATTTTTATGACCATAAGAAACCGCAGGTTTCTAGGCGCCAAAGATACATGCATTTTTGAGCATGCCAAAAAAGCTTTTCACCTTTTTGAGTATTGTCAAAAAACAGTAATAAAACCCAGTTTTATATACAAAATTTAAAAACATTTATATAGTATGTACAGATGTTTGTACTAATTATTCATAAAAAGTCAAAATTAACCTTGAGGTGGTTTTAAAATGGTAAAAGGAAGATGCATGAAATGTAAAAAGCAGGTTGAAATCAAGAATGGCAAGGAAATTGTTATGAAGAACAAGATGAAGGCAATGAAAGGCGAATGCCCTAAATGCGGAACAAAGGTTTTTAGGATTCTTGGAAAAGCATAAATTCTATTTCTTATTTTTTCTTTTTACTTCAATTTTGGCAGTACTTTGTAGGCTATAACTGCTATTAGGATTATAATGATCCAGAACCAGAACTGATTTATTGATTTAAGAGCGAATAATATAAGGTTTATCACAAGCGCTATAACCAGGATAATTGCCATTGCTTTTTTCTTAGAATTAGAGTAAATTTTCCACCCCAACGTTAATTACTTTATGGAGATGGTGGTATTTATAGTTTTGGATTTTCGGTATATCTAATTGTATACTAATATCATAGAAATCCGCCTTTAAGATGAACTCCTCCCACAACATAAAGGTATAGAATTCAAAGAATTTTTTCGTGTGCTAAAAATAGATAACTCTTAGAGTTAGTTTGATACTCTTGATTACGCTACGCTTTATCTAGAGTTATCTATTTTTGTGCATATGGCAAGCACAACTAGGGGTTTATATGCTGTCAGGACAGGCTTAATGACCATGCAAAACAAAAATCTATTTAAACCTGAATAAATTAAAACAATGAATAAATAGACCAATAAATAAAAAATAGCTATATTGAATTAAAAAAATGAGACTAGATTACCAAAAACTAGGTTTCAAGTGCGGCCTTGAGATTCATCAGCAGCTGGAAGGCAACAAACTGTTTTGTGATTGCGATACTAGGAATTCTGGCGCAGAGCCTGATATAAAATTTGAAAGAAGGTTAAGGGCTGTTGCCGGAGAAACTGGCCAGATTGATATTGCTGCAAAGCATGAAATGGAGAAAGGCAAAAAATTCATTTATGAAGCTGATTCCAGAGATATATGTTTGGTAGAATGTGATGAAGAGCCTCCGCATGAACTGAGTAAAGAGGCTTTGGAAACAACATTAAAGGCTGCTTTACTGTTTAACGCCAAAATTGTTGATGAAATCCAGGTAATGAGAAAAATAGTTGTTGACGGGAGCAATGTAGCTGGTTTCCAGAGAACTGCTTTAGTTGCGCAGGAGGGTTTTATTGAAACTTCTTTGGGCAGAGTCGGAATACCAACAATATGCCTGGAAGAGGAGGCAGCGCAAAAACTGGAAGATGGAAAGGATTTTGTTAAATATAGGTTAGACAGATTGGGAATTCCATTAATAGAGATAGCTACAGGCACTGATGTTAAAAGTCCTGAGCATGCCAAAGAGGTTGCAGCTTATATAGGTATGGTTTTAAGAAGTGTTGGGGTTAAGCGCGGTTTAGGGACAATAAGGCAGGATGTCAATGTTTCAATAATCAAAGGAGCAAGAACTGAAATCAAGGGCTTTCAGGATTTAAGAAGCATTCCAAAAGTTATTGAAAATGAGATTGAGAGGCAATTAAATGCAATAAAGCAAAACAAGAAACTGGAAGAAGAGGTCAGGAAAGCAGAGCCTGATTTTACAACATCTTTCTTAAGGCCAATGCCCGGGGCTGATAGGCTGTATCCTGAAACAGATGTTCTTACAATTAAAATAGAAAAAAATTACATAAACAACTTAAAAAAACAACTTCCAAAACTATTAAAGCATAAAGAAGAAGATTTAGAGAAAAAATATAAAATAACAAAAGAGTTTGCAAAAGAACTAATCCATATTGAAATTTTTGAATCATTTGTCAAAAAATTCAATAATGTTTCAACATTAATAATTGCAAATACATT
>DAOVKD010000026.1 GCA_030631975.1 Candidatus Woesearchaeota archaeon | reverse complement strand
GCTTATACTTTTTATTATTCCATCTTCCTCTACGATTTTCTCTGCTTCTTCCCTTAATTCATCTTTTTTTATAGCCAAACAAATATCTCCCTTATTTTTCAATAAACCATCAATTATTTTAAGTTCAAACAGGACATCTGAATAAAGCAGTATAAAACCATCTTTTAATTCCTCCTTAGCAACCCACAATGTAAGAGCCATTCCGGAAACTTCATAAAATGGATTGAACAATGTTTTGATTCTAAGTTTTTCACAGAATTTTTCCACTCTTTCTGATAGATACCCAGTTATTACTACTATATTTTCTACTCCGCACTTTTTTAGACGTTCGATTTGGTTTTCTAAAATATTTTTTTTGCCTATTTTTAACAAACTTTGAGGAGTATCTTTAGTTAAAGGTAACAACCTTGTTGCCTTTCCAGCCGCTAAAATAATTGCTTTCATTTTACATTATTTCAATCTTGGTTATTTATAAGTCTTTAGCTTATTCCAAAGCCTCAACTTTTACTACATTTTTCCTTATATATGCGCTAAACCTATCTATTGCCATTACCATTAATACCATTATGATTAAAATAGTTAAAACTTCCTGATTTCTAAAAAGACGCATGCTTGTTATTAGCTCCATGCCAATGCCCCCAGCGCCAACCAGCCCCAATACCGTTGCTGCTCTAAAATTATTTTCTAAATAATAGAGAATGTAATTGATAAACAAAGGTTTTACTTGTGGGATAATCCCTCTAACTATAACCTGAATCTTATTTGCCCCTGTTGAAATAACTGCTTTAATTACTTCAGGATCAACAGTTTCAATTGCTTCAGAAAAATATCTTCCTAGAGCCCCGGTTACATGGGCTGCTAAAGCCAAAACTCCTGGAAAAGGTCCTAATCCAACCATTGAAACAAAAATGATCCCCCATACAATCTCATTTATACCTCTACAAGTGTCAAATATTGTTCTTATCGTGTGATATACAAACTTATTGGGCATAATGTTTCTTGCTGCCAAAAAAGACAATGGTAATGCAATTAAAGCTCCTAAAGTAGAGCCAACAATAGCCATCTGTAAGGTTTCAACTGCCTTTAAGAGAAATGTTCCTAGGTTGCTTATATCTGGTGGAAACATTCTTCTTATGAAATCTATCATAAAAGGAAACCCTTTAGCAAAATTAGTTGGGCTGGTGTTAGTTCCAGTCACAGCCCAGTAATAAATAATAACTACCAATAGTCCGATCAGAATCCCTTTATATTTCCATTTTGGAAGTTTGAGTTTTTCCATGTTAAAATCCTGTTTTTCCGTACAAGTACCAGTCTTTTGTCTTGCCATATATATCAACTATATCTTTTTCTGTAAGTTCTTCCGGGTTCCCATCAAAAACTATCCCCCCATTTCTCATTCCTATTATTCTTGAGCCGTATCTTTTAGCAAAATCAAGAAAATGCAAACTGCTGAATAGTGTTATACCTTTCTCAACACATATGCTCTTTAATAAGTCCATAACTTCTTTCATTAATTTAGGATCTAGATTAGACACTGGTTCGTCTGCCAATATTATATCTGGTTCCTGTGATAAGGCTCTGGCTATAGCAACTCTTTGTTTTTGACCCCCGCTTAAGTTGGAAACTCGTTCATTTTTATATTCGTATAAACCCGCCCTTTCGATATTTTCCTCTGCTATAGAATAATCTTCTTTTGAAAATCTCCCAAGTACAGTCTTTAAAGAACTATTAAATCGCAACCTCCCATTTAAGACGTTATTAAAGACAGTTTCTCTTTCAATAAGATTAAAATTCTGGAATATCATTCCAATTTTGCCCCTGATTTTTTCTGCTTTTTTTATTGGGCAGTTTATAATATCTTCAGTATCAATAAACACCTTTCCAGAAGTTGGCTCTATTAATCTGTTTATACATTTAAGTAAAGTTGATTTGCCTGAACCGCTAGAACCGATTATCACTACACTTTCCCCTTTTTTTATATGGAGATCAATATTCTTTACAGCTTCTTCGTTTCTGTTTTTGTAAGTATGGCTCAGATTTTCTATTTTTATCATTTTTCTCCAACTAATATAAGGTTCTTAACATCAATTAAACAATCACCATTAACAATTTTCATGTTATACGCTTTCCTAAATATGTCAGAGCCTGTTACATGCATCTCAAATATTTTATCTTGTTTCTCTTGATACAAACCACTATTTTCCAACCAATTTTTAACACTAAATTTTTTCATAATATGAGTAATTACACTAATATTTTTAAATCCAGATTTTTTCATTAGATTTACTAAATCTTCTTCTAAAAAGGTAAGTCTTTTTTCTTTTAGCTTAAATATCCTAGAATAATCTTTTTTCAGTTCAGGTTTTGGTGGGATTCCTTCTGATAAAACCATCTTTCCTCCTCTTTTTAGAATCCTGTAACATTCATCCATTGCCTTTTGGGTTCTTTCAATGATGTGGTGAAAAACTAGTCTAGCTGTTACTTTGTCAAAAACATTGTCATAAAAGATTGTGTCTTTAATATCTCTTTTAATGAAATATTTATTGTCTCTCCAGTTACTGTGCTCAAGCATATCTTGTGAGATATCTAAGCCTATCACTTCTTTTACTTTTGGGGCTAAAGCATGCACTATTACACCAGTGCCTGTTCCCACATCTAAAACAATATCATTTTTATTAAAATCAGTAGAAGAAATAAATGCTTTAAGATAAGAACTATCCTTTACCCATTTTAGATTATTATATCTTTTAGACCTTATTTTCCAAAATTGCTCTTGATCCATTTTTAAAAAATAAAAATAATAAAAAATTATTTACCAGCAGCCTCAGCACTTGCAACATCCATCCCCAGAGTTTTTGCGGTTTCCCTGATGATGTCATAATCGCTGTCAGACACTTTCTGGTAACTGGCAATATTGCCCCACCCACCAACTTTATGGATGGTCTGCTCATCCATGCTTATTAAAGCATCCTGAATTTTTTTCTTGAATTCTGCTGGCAAATCTCCCCTGACTACAATTGGGGAGCCAGGTATTGGGTCTGATTTGTAAATAATTATATTTACATCAGGATCTATTTCACCTGCCTCAACCATTCTGTTATACGAATTATCGCTATCAGCCCCTGCATCAACTTTTCCATTTGCAACTGCATATTGGACTGCATTATGTGTTCCAGCATAATAACTCACACTAAAATCATTATCAGGGTCTATTCCATTTTCTATTAACATTTTTCTTGGTATAAGATTCCCAGATGTTGAAGCTGGATCCACAAAAGCAAAGCTTTTCCCTTTTAAATCATCTAAAGTTTCTATTCCACTATCTGCTCTCGTAATAATTATACTATGATAATCTGATTTTCCATCACTTCTTCTAACGCCATTAACAATTGCTTCTGCCCCAGCAACATTTGCAGCTATAATATATGAAAATGGTCCAAACCAAGCCATATCAATATGCTTAGCTCTCATTGCTTCAATAGCAGCTGTATAGTCTGATGTAACTTGTATTTCAACTGGAATACCTAACTTTTTGGATAAGTAATCCTTAACTGGCTCGTAACCTCTTAGCATCTCTGCAGCATCATCTGCAGGGATGAGACCCATCTTCAAAACTTTTATTTCTTCTGTTGACTTAACTACATCTCCAGTTATTTTATCTTCCTGTGTTTGGCAGCCTACTAAAACTAGTGCAAAACACAATATCAATGCTAATATATTCGCCCTTTTCATTTTTTATCACCTTTTTATTCCAGCAAATCTTTTGGTATTTCATCACCAACTCTTTTTAAATCCTGGACTGTATCAAACTCAGCCCAGTTCTTTTTTATTAGAACACAATAAAGCTTTTCTCCATTATCAATCATTTCATGGAATATGTCTGTTATGTAAGATTTCTGCCATTCTTTTGTATTCTGGTAAGGATCTGTCATCTTTAAAGCAGAGTTTAGCCTATCAAAGTGCTTTAGAAAAATCTTTATTCCTTTAGAGGCAAACTTCCACAGCCCAATAAACTCTCCTTGTTTGTCTTTTGGCGTATCATGAGTAAAAATATGCTTCCCTATCTTCAACATCCTTTTGTCATCATCCATTATTATATTCTCTGCTTCTGAAATTGGATGATCTGTTCTTCCTTCATAATAGCCATGCCAATCAGTATCAACTATAGACGCAATATCTTCTTTTGATTTCAATAGTGCTTTTACAACAGAATCATTGTACCATATATCAGAATAAGTCATAACCACATCTTCTCCTGTCTTAACCGCTTCTTCCAGTTTTTCCCTTGCGCACATTAAAGAATGGAGGATATTATTATTCCAAAAATCTTTATTTTCAAAATAAGTTACATTTGGATAATTTATTTTTTCTTTTTTATAGCCTCTAATGACAGAAATGTCGTTTATTCCATTACTTCTGAACAGCTCTATTGTATTTTGAAGTATTGGCTTTCCATTTATCTTCAGCATAAATTTCGGCAGATCCTCTGTTAATGGCCTTAATCTCTTTGATGGTCCTGCTGCTATGATTATTGCTTTCATTCAGCAAAAGATGTAGCAATTTATTTAAAAACCTTTTACCGAAAGGCTTAAATATGATAGGGAGATACTACTTATAAGATGTTACAAAACCAAAAATTTATAAACTGTTGTAGATTATACAACATAAGGGGGTACTTTTAAAATGACTCAAACATTGGATAATAAATTGGATGAAAGTTTATTTTTTGCCGGTACAACAGGCGGAAGTACATCCAAATTAAGAGGGATGATAAAAAACAATCGTGCTACCAAGCAATTTGATAGAGAGAAAGATTACGCCCTTGAAGAAATTCAAGGAATCTTGCAAGAAGAGGGTGTTATTGGAAGAGGATTATTAGGCAAACTTCATTTTGGTTGGCTTCGTTATAGTGGAATTGAATTTGAATATAAAAGATGGTTATATTTTAAAAAACAAGAAAATGGGAGGTATATACCTTATTATGAGACCGGAGCCATAGGTTTTTAATCTTTAACAATTATCGTCTCTTCACATAATTTGCCTTTTTTTAATTTCCCACAATTCAAGAGAATCACAAACTTTCTTTTAAAATTATTATTATTTCCTTATCTAATCTTCTTAGAAATTCCATCTCTCTGTCTACTCTCATATATTTTTTCTCTCCTAAATAAGTGAAAAATTCTCTTATAGAGAAATCAACAGCCTCATAATTGATAAATGGCCTTCCCATCTCTCCCATTTTTATTATCATTGCTTTAATCATAGATGCTGGATCTAATTTTTTGCCAAGTAATTTTTCTTTTATTAGCCTTCTTTGCACAATTACTGGAAAAGTATCCAAATCAAATTTTGCACCCCATACTTTGCTTTTCATTATCTTCTCTCTAAAATTAAAATTAAACTCTTTATCTTGCAGTTTTTCTTTAAAAGCAAAAAAATCGATATTATCCCAGAATTCCCATCTCCCTGAACAAACAGAAGAATGAGGCAAAAAGAATTGCACTGGTTTTGTGAAAGTATCAAAATACAAGCAGCTTAAAGCGCTTAAAGCAGCATAAGTTTTGTTTTGGCTTATTTTTATTTGTTCTTTATGATTAGTAACCCTACAAACATCACCAAAGAGCTTTAAGAAGTTTTCATGTTCTTTTTTTAATTGAATATAATAAGCAGAGCTTTTTGCAACCTTAGTTTTATTTTCAGTAAATATTTCTATTGCTGAATCAAGGATCTGGGGCAAATTATGTAAATTATGTGTATATAACCTAATATCTTTGCCTATTGTTGGTGTAAAAGTATAAATAGCAGAATTTGTATAGCAACCGCAAGCTTCCAATAATTTTGCGCTTAAAATGCCTTTTGTTAATTTATCCATTTTTGCCTTGTTTTTGTATTTCTTCCCATAAATACTTTTCTATTTTTGGCTAATAGTTTTTACCAAGAGTAAGTCAAGAATATACTGTGCGCCTATCTCAGAAGAATGTCCAAAATCATACACATACTGTTTCCTTAACTCAGCTATACGTTTCTTGTAATTTGCATTCTTTGCTATTAGATTAGGAATCTCCTGAAGGATAGTTTTTAGTTTCTTTGGAGAAACAATCACACCAATTTTGGACCTAAGAGAAAGTTCTAGAGGCGTTACCCCTAATTCTCTAAATCTCTTATTTGTAATCTTTAAGGGTGTATCCAAAAATAAAACCGGTCGTTCTGTACCAAAAGCGTATTCAAGAGCAATACCCGACCAGTCGCATATCAATACATCAGCCAGCAGCAGCGAATCGTCTGTGGCAACAGATGTTTCTAGAATAAAATTGGGATTATTGCCAAATTTAGAAGCAAATGACGCCATTAAATCAGGAGAACGTCTAACAGTTTCTGGATGAGGTCTGACAATTACTTTATAACCTGTTTTTAGAAGAATATCTGTAAGACGCTCACCACAAGACTCTAGAATATTTGAAATTCCCCAAGAAGGCGCAATAAGGATCGTCTTTTCGCTAATTGATGATAACTTCTTTGAGGAATACTCCTGATATGCCTCATAAATTCGTTCCAATCTATAATAGCCTGCCTCTACAAGTTTTTTCGGAGGAAGTTTATTAAGAGCCTCGTGCTTACGAATTTCCTCAACTTGGTGCGGACCAACACACAAAATAGAATCGTAATGATCAAATGCGCCATATCTATATACCATATGAGTGCTAACAATGGAGTGGAACACATAAACATAATGCACTGGTTTGATTGAACGCTTAATATGAAATTGGTTGAGGTCTGTCATTGTCATGACAAATACCCTGCAATTAACAAGAGTCATGAAGAATGGAAATAATTTATTTAGATAAAAAGTTTTTATTCTAGATTCTGATTTTTGTAAAATCGGATCATCTGGGTCAGATGTAACATAGCACAAAGTTTGTCTATGTTCACTGATCAATTTTTCAATAAGACCTTCAAAATAAGGATAATACCCCTCATGTTCAGCATAGAAAATAATTGTCTTTTCTGATTTTGGAGTTCTCCAGAAAAAATAGTAAACGTTCACTATTTCCTTTAATAAACATGTAATTCTCCTTAATAAACTCGCAATAACATTAGGCTTTCTAGTCATTATACACATCACAATAATTAATTAAATAAATGAATATATTATTACAGATATAATT
>DAOVKD010000120.1 GCA_030631975.1 Candidatus Woesearchaeota archaeon | reverse complement strand
CATGTATACATCACTAAGCTCTATATCGTGATAGAATTGAGTTAACTTAAGTGGAAAACCATCTTTAACAATGTTTAACTACAGGTTCTCAACGCACACAAGTTGAATTAGCTTCATGCAGTATCTCCGATTAGAAAATGACTCCCCCTAAGTGCTCAGAAAAAAGCACATAGGAGAAGTGCATAGTTTAATTTGCCGATTAAACTATGGAACAAATAAACTCTTACTTACAAAAAACTTTCTTTCCCTTATTGAGTAGTATTATTCTCCCATTAACTTCAATAAGTTATCAACTTGTTAAGGTCGCCAAGTCTCAAAGTTATATTGAGACTCTTGGAAAACATGCAGATTCAGTTCATATGTGGATTAAGGATTCTTATGAGGAAGATTTCAAAAAAGCTTTTGAGTCACAAGTTAAGAAAGCTCTTAAGAATCTGCATGTTTCTTATGCTAAATTAGCTTTTGATTTTACAACAGAACCTTTCTATGGAAAAACTCGTAACTTCTATGTATTTAACACCTCAAAAGAACATAGTTATGATGGTGAGTTCAAATATGCAACAGTATGCCTTATTGTTCGTAATAAGGAGATACCCTTAATGGCTCTGCCAGTAAGGGTATGTGAAGGCATAGCAAAACCAACTATTGAGCTTCTTGAATATTGCCAAACCTTATTCAAGAAGATAAGATTTGCTGTATTTGACAGAGGTTATTATATCGACGAATTAATTGATTACTTAGAAGCTAAAAGCATAAAGTATCTTATTTTAGTTCCAGAAAAGAAAGGCGTAATCAAAGAATATGTTGAAGCAACAAATGAATTAGGCAAATATCCCCATAAGATGAGATATGCTAAGAACAAAAGTGTCTGGAAACCTAAGACAACAATTGTTGTGTGTAATGGAATAGATGATTTTGCATGGATATTTGCTACAAATATCCACTTCAGGACAAGAGTGGAGTATATCTGGCATTACAAAAGAAGATGGCAGATTGAAACCAATTATAGGGTGGAAGATGAAGCCAAAATCAAGAGTAAAAGTACTCATTATCTAATCAGATACTTTTACTTCTTGATTGGATTATTGTTCCATCTTCTGTGGATAGTAA
This sequence comes from Candidatus Woesearchaeota archaeon, assembly GCA_030631975.1. Lineage (GTDB taxonomy): Archaea > Nanobdellota > Nanobdellia > Woesearchaeales > GW2011-AR4 > JACPJP01. The sequence goes on along the minus strand of DAOVKD010000120.1, from coordinate 2,440 downwards.
ACAAATATCTCAATTATTATGTCCCATTCAAGAAGTATTTGGATATTGTAGAGCAGAAATTACTAATGAAGTACTTGAAAATAGAGCAAATTTAAGCATGTTTTATAGCGATAGCTTTATTCAAGTAAGGTAAATGAAGAGTATTAGGGGGTGGGACTAATAAACTATTATGTAGAAATCAGGTTAATAGAATGGTTTAGTATTTGGGTGGCAAAGATTTGAGATTTTTTTATGTATTCTAACGAATACATTCGGAGATACTGTTTAAAACGGCTTAGTAGAAAATCTCCAACAATATAGCATCTAAATTATATGCAATCATCCGCATATAGATCTCTGCTCTTTGTGTTCTAGCGCTAAAGCTACGTAGATTATTGCCAAATAATCTTTTTAAAGCAGAAAATAGAGATTCAACAAGATTTCTTTGCCAATAAAGGGCATAGTCAAAACAATCTTTGAGTTGTTTTCTTAACTGACCTCTTGCCCAGTTCTTTTTTACAGGAGTCACACTAAAAATACCTTGTTCCCTGAGATACCTATGCAACTTTTCTGAGTCATATAGCTTATCCATAAGAATCAATTCTATATCTTGGATACTCTGTTTAACAAGATATTTAACATCAGGAACTTCCCCGTGTTTTTTCATATGGTGTCTTACTGATACAAACTTTCTTTTCACTACATCAACCATAGCATTTAGGTAAACTGGGACAGAAATATTCTTTTCCCTATCTATTCTTTTTAGATAATGCGTGCTTGGATTACTTCTTTGTAGGCTAGTTCCATCAATTGCTGCCACCGCAATTGGCTCTTCAATAGTATGAGTAAGAAGTTTTTGCCATAATGATAAAGGCATTCTCTTTCTGAATTTTTGCAATGTAGTCCAATGCAAATCTATATGATAGAACTCCGACAAAAACTTCATTGCTCGTCTATAACTAAGCCTAAAAACCTCTTTTATTAGCAGACCTAAAATAAGCTGCCAAGAAACAAATTTCTTTGGTCCAAAATGGTGCAGCCATCTTGGACAACCAATACGCTTCAATAAACGCTTAACTTTATTAACTAGTTTTTCTTCTTTTTTCATGTGGTTGGGACACTCCAACCACCCCCTATTGAGTAATCAATGGGGGTTACTATTTAATAAGATTTTCTACTGAGCCGTTTTTTCGGGCTTCTTGGACATCCTCCTTCATCTCGCCTATAACTGCCATTTTGTTACACCTCAATAATTTTCATATCGTCAGTAATTTTGAACGGATTTTTCAATCTTTTTTGCACTAATAATCTGTCAATATTGTAGGAGATGCTATAGTTTGTTATACTTCTTTTGGGTTATAATGACAGTAAAAACAAGCCAAAAGCCATCAGAGCTATAGCAACTAACTTTATGCCTATTGTTTTAATATCTATAGATTCTTTTACGAATAAAGGAAATTTCAGTGAGAGAAATGTCGCTATTAACAGAACAAACAAGCTCTGGAAACTTATGAAAACACTTACCAAAGTGACTGGGCCTAAGGATATGGCTTTGTTAAAGAGTATTTGTCCTGAAAATCCCAGAAGAATGTTTAGGAATAGTATTGATACAAAAACATATTTGTATGAAACAACAGCCCTTAAAACATTTTTTCTGACGCTTGAAAAAATAAACAAAGAAAGCGAGCTTAAAGTTAAACCTAGGTGAAATACAAAAAACGTTTGCCAAAATATTTCCGAGGTGTAAGCAAATTTCACTAATACCTCGCAGATTGATAGCAATATACTTGAAAGAAGCATAAAACCTATTGCTGGGCTTAAATGAAATGTATTTCCTGCACGTCTTGTAGAAATTAGAAAACCGCCTAAAAGCATGGAAGCAAAAGCAGCGTACCTTAATGGTGTTAGCATCTCGTTAAGAAAAATCACTGCAAATATAAGAGTAAATACTGATTTTAAATGCCAAAGCGGAACAACCCTTGAGGCTTCTTCAACTGACAGTGCTTTAAAATATAAAATCAATCCACAGGTTAGAAGAATTCCGGCTATGAAAGCAGCTATTAAATGCCAAAAGGGTATAGAAGGTATACCCACAAATATGAACAGAAGAATATCAAAAAATATTCCGAATATTCCGAAAGAGGCTATTAGAGCTATGGAAGATTTAAGAAATTTCGTTCTTAATACTTTGTCCAGTATGTTAGCCCATGCCCACACAAATGTGGCTATTAACGCTAGAAATACCCATATCATAACTTTATGACAATAGCATTGCTTTATATTTTTATTGATATTAAAAGACTGTTAAGTAAACCTGTAAAGTATACATGTGGGGCTGTGCCAATTTTAGGGGAGGCGGGTGGGCAAAATCATGCAATGATATTAATTAAAATGTTGTGTATGTGCATGAAATGATATTTAATAAATAAATCAAGATGCAACATTTTGTCTAAAGTCAGCT
>DAOVKD010000086.1 GCA_030631975.1 Candidatus Woesearchaeota archaeon | reverse complement strand
AAATCTCTTTTTCCCCATTCAAGGATAGAATACCTGCCAAAAGAGGACGTTCTTAAAGAAGCAGACTATCTTAGCATTCATACTGGTGGGAATAGTGTGGTAATCGGAGCACATGAGATTTCACTTATGAAACCTACTGCTTATCTTGTTAACACTTCAAGAGGAGGTAATATTGATGAAGACGCATTGTACTATGCACTGGAGTCAAATAGTATAGCAGGTGCAGCTTTAGATGTTTACTCAAACGAGCCTAAGGAAGGGGATGAATTCAAAAGTAAATTAACAAGTTTAGACAATGTTGTAATGACCTCCCATTTAGGGGCGTCAACAGCAGAAGCGCAGAAAAAAACATCAACAGAAATAGCAGAAATTACTGTTGGTTACTTGTTAAGAGGGGATTATACAGGCGCGGTGAATGTTGGAGAAACCATTCAAGCAGAACAAAAAGCAGTTTTTCCCTTCTTCGTACATCATGAAGATAAGCCAGGAGTTTTTGCTGATATAGACGACGTACTGAGAAAGAATGGTATTAATATTAGGGAGAATCCCTCAAGACAACTTGGAAAAGATGGATATGCAATAACAGTTTACCTGGTGCACAGTCAGATTCCGCTAGGAGTAATCAAACAATTAAACGCTCTTGAAGGAGTTTATAGTGTTAAGTAACAAGAGCCATAGTGTGCAAAAAGGCTACTAATAAGCTACTTAAGCAATTTTTAATTTGAAGTAATTTCTACAGATAATTTTATAAATCACCTTTGATGTCATTTGGCTTATAGCCCCGTAGTGTAGCGGTCAATCATTCCACCCTTTGGAGGTGGAGACCCAGGTTCGAAACATTTCTTTTCAAAAGAAATGGCGAAAGTCCTGGCGGGGCTATTTTCAATAACATTTATAAACCAATTAATATTCCTTAATCTAATCAAGAGATAAGCTGGTTGCGGCACGCCATAAATTCTGGCGAATTTAAATTTACGGCTCGCTTATACTGGAGACAGAATAATTCTTTTTTGTTTCCATAATATTATTTAATAAAAATGGCGCGAAAGTACTCAAGAAAGCACGGCAAAAGCGGCTCTAAAAAACCTCTTAAGAAAGCCCTGCCTGTATGGCTTAGGCACAAGCCAAAAGAAGTTGAGCTTTTGATAGCTAAATTAGCAAAAGAAGACAAGAATTCTTCTGAAATAGGAATTGTGCTGAGAGATACATACGGGATTCCTGATGTAAGGACTTTGTGCAAGAAAAAAATCTCAAATATACTGGAGGAAAAGAATTTAGCCCAGGAAATTCCTGATGATCTGCTTGCATTAATAAGAAGGTCTGTCGCAGTAAGGAGGCATATGGAAACGAATCATAAAGATGAAACAGCAAAACGCGGTCTTACATTAACAGAATCCAAGATAAAAGCTCTGATAATACATTACAAAGCAACAGGAAAACTCTCTTCTGAATGGAAATTCGACCCTGAAAGGGCAGGATTTTACACGAAATAAAAATTATTTTTTATTCGATTTTTTTAAATGTATTATTTCCTATTGGATTTCTAGTGTTTTTAATTTTATTGGATCGTTGTTATGTGTAATCTGCTCCTTACAGATTCCCGTTTAGGAAGATTTAAATAAATCTTTAATTTAACTTAAACTATGAAGAACGCACTTTTGATAATTGATGTTCAAAAATTTTTCATAAATGAATTTACAAAAGATATTCCAAAGAAAATTGCAGATTTTTTAGAAACCTATAAATTTGATTTTGTTCTATTTTTTAAGTTTGTAAATTCTAAAGATTCAAATTTTGTAAAATTTTTAAATTGGCAGAAAATGTTTAGTTCTCCAGATATTGATATTGTTCCAGAGTTAGAAAAGTTTGTAACCAAGGGTAATGTTTTTGACAAATTAACATTTTCTGCCTTTAAATCAGAAAAATTTTTGAAATTTCTAAAAGAAAATGAAATTAAGGAATTATATATATGTGGATTTGATACTGATGGGTGCGTTTTTTCAACAGTAATGGAAGCTTTTGATTTGGGATTTAATGTTAAAGTTTTGCAAGATTTATGTGCTTCTCACCATAGTAAGGGCTACCATAAAAATGCTGTTGAAATATTGAAGAGAAACGCGGGAAGCCTGCTCGCAAACTCTGCGGATTTCTAACGAAATCCTTGCCTCAGGCTTTCAGATTTCATGCACATAACAACCTATGTTACCTGCCTTATCCCCTCAACAACTTCATTTATAGTAATATCGGGTGTAGAGGCTCCTGCTGTAACGCCAACATTCTCTTTATTTTCAAACCACTCCTTTTTCAGCTGTCCTGCAGCTTGTATAAAGTAAGTTTCCACACCCAACTCTTTGCTTTTCGCAACCAATTCCTTGGAATTGCTTGAGTTTTTTCCCCCAATAACAATCATTACATCTGCTTTTTTTGCGATTTGCTCTGTATCTGACTGCCTTTGTTTAGTAGGATTGCATATTGTATCCACAAAAACAAATGGCTTTGACATATCCTTTAAGTTCAGAGAAATTTGTTCAAACTTATTATTGAAAATATTATTAATATTATTTATTAATTTCTTATAGCCATTAACTGACATCGTTGTCTGGGAAATAATTGCAACCTTTTTTAGATTATTATTATTTATGTAATCTACAGCATTGGAAGCATCATCCGGATTCTCAGCAATAAATGTATCCTTGCCCTTAATGTGATAACCTATTCCAATTGACTCTGGATGATTCTTTTTACCGAATATAATTACCTCATAACCATTGTTTTTTAATTTAATCACAGTATTATGAACTAACTTTACTAATGGACAAGTTGCATCTTTAAGTTTATCTCCTAAAATATTTTTCTGCTCTAATTTCTCATATGTTACTCCTGGCTCGCCATGCGCCCTTAGCACAGTAACAGCATTATCCGGAATATCCTCGATATTTTCAACAAAAACTATTCCTTTTTTCTCCAAATCCTTAATAACCCTTTCATTATGCACAAGCTGCCCGTAAACATAAGTCTTTCCATTCTTTGCAGTATCTTCTGCTATTTCTATTGCTTTCTTAACCCCTGAACAGAAACCTGCATGTTTTGCTGTAATTATTTCCATTTTTCATTATTAATTGATTTTATTGTTGATGTTTTTATTGTACTATTGTTTTTTTCCGCGTCTAAAGCCCCCAACCTTATACGGTGTATGCCTGCCTTTCTCTTTCTGTGACTTCTTTTCCCCAGGATAAACATCATATTGTTTGCTCTCATCATAACCGCAATTATTACAAACAACACACTTAACTCCAAAATAATCAATTATCCTTGCATTACTTGAACTGCATTTAGGGCATTTATTCCTCATAAACAAGGGTAAAATTCAGTATTTTATTAAGGTTTTTATTAGAACGGCTTCATCCAAAAATTCTTTTTAGGGTTGTGCCAGAGCGGAGTTGAAGTCAAAATGGGCTACTGTGATATCATTCTGCTAATATATTTCGTGAACAACACGCACCATTTTAATTGCAGTCATTGCTCGATTTTTCCCGCCCGCCTCCCCTAAAAAAGGCACAACCCTATTTCTTAGGTGAAGCCTATCAGAACTAAACAATCTTTTCATTAGTATCCGTCTTAATTATATGTATAACATTAACAGGGCATGAGTCTGCTGCATCCTTCGCTGCCTGAAAATCCTTTTCCAAAATCTCAAGCCCCCATATTCCATTGCCGGCTTCTTTACCGGTTTTAAGCTGAACCTTGCCGTCGTCTTTCATCTCAAAGAGCTCAGGAGCAACAGCTTCACAAGCCCCGCAACCTATACAGTTAGGCCTGTCATGCTGTAATTTGTATTTATTCTTTTCTTCCATTTTTATAATGAAAAAACATATGGTATATAAATTTAATGCCAAAATAATCTTACACCAGTAAAAACCATTGCCATCAGCTTTTTTGCTCACGCAAAAAACTTGGGAAAAACGTGGAATTTGATAAACGCAAATTCAATGCCAAAATAGCCTTACTCCTGTAAAGACCATTGCCATGTTGTGCTCATTGGCAGCATCTATTACTTCTTGGTCCCTTATAGAGCTGCCGGGGTGTATTACTGCTGCAATTCCAGCTTTTGCAGCTTCATCTATACCATCCCTGAATGGAAAAAACGCATCAGATGACATAACAGCCCCTTTTGCCTTTTCCCCTGCCTTTCTTGCAGCAATTTTTACAGCATCCACTCTTGACATCTGCCCAGCGCCAATGCCTACAGTAGCATTATCTTTTGCAAAAACTATTGAATTTGATTT
>DAOVKD010000023.1 GCA_030631975.1 Candidatus Woesearchaeota archaeon | reverse complement strand
TCTCTGATTAACCTAATTTAACCTGCTTCTGCTTAATTTCTCTTAATAAGCAAAATAAAGTGATAATAATGATTTTTAAGTCTAAAAGCTTGTTCTAATACTCTTTTGGGCTTATTAAAGGTAATGTAGCCCGTAACACTAACCCCCAGGTTCATCGCTTGCATTTAGCGACAGCTCCCATGGGTACTCTCGTGACGGGCATTGAACATAAATCCAACAAATCAATAAAGCCCCAATATAAACTCTTTTTCCTAGTGTTTGGATAAGCTAAACTGATATTTAATTGTTGTGGTTTGTTTATTTGTTTTCGATATTGAAAATAATGTTAGTAAATTGATTCATGATACATCACCTTAAAATATAATGACAGAAAAGAAATAAAAAATATTAAAAAACATTTATAATTTTTTAAATATTTTATGTGACATTAACCTTACAGCCCATTATATCTCACTGCCCCTTAGGCGCAGTAGGCCTTTGCTCAACATGTTTTAGAGCTGCCATTGGTTTTGGAACTTGCTGCTTTGGCAGCTCTTTTTTCAGCTCTTTGATTCCCTCTTTTTCTATCTCTTTTGCCTTTTCCTCTTTCTCTTTTTTTATTTCTTCAGCCTTTTGCCCTGGTTTTTCCTTTTTCTTTTCTTCTTCTTTCTTTTTAGCTTCTTCAGTCTTTTCTGCTTCTTTTGCTTTGGCTTCTTCCCTTTTCTTAGCTTCTTCTTTTTCTTCTTTCTTTTTCTTCAGATCTTTATCCTTTTCAAGCTCTCTTTTTGCTTTTGCCGGCAATTCTGTAAGTTCTACAGTAACTTTTCCTTTTTCATCTTTTTGTGCAGTAACCTTGACATGATGCGGTGGATTTTTAATCCCGTTTTTCCATAATTGCTTATTAACATATTTACCAATAACAACATTCTCAGATTTCATATGCTTGGCTATAAATTCTTTCAAAGCCTTAATAGCCTTTTCTGTCCTCCTCCATCTAGCTGCTTTTTGGAATTCCTTCCTCAAAGGAACATTATAGTCCCTTTCCAATACTATTTTTGGTTTTTCTTCTTTCTTAGCCATTTTATTTTATTGTTTAAGCCTTAGTCTTTGTACGTCTCCAACTCCTTTTAATCTTAGTATGCCTGCCTGGATGAATTCTTCTGGTCTTGCCATAAATTTTAGGCACTGTCCAGAAAGGCGCCCATTTAGTTAGCTTATGCTTTTTTGCCAATCTTTTCTTCCTGCTTGGGTGTTTGTAGCGCGCCATCCTAAACTCTCTTTATCTTAACATCCCTTTTCTTAGGGCTTAATTTCTTCAAAATTTCTTTCAATGTATTATCATCAATTTTATTTATCTGTCCGGACTGGATTGTTTGTGCCAATATGACTAATAACTGGACAGCTCTATCAGGAAAAGCTACCTTTAAATTTCCATATCTTTGCAACGCTTCTTTAGTCAATGCCTGCCTAACAATCATCTCTAATTGCTCTATCTGCCGCTTTAACTGCTCTTCTTCCTGAGCTTGTTGCGGCAGCTGCTCCAGTTGATTTATTCTTAATTCTTCCAATTTCTTTTTTCTTATTTCTTCTAACCCGCCCATTTTTAATTCAATATTTTTTATTGTATATAAAGTTTGAACCCAGTGAAAACGTTATATGCTCAAGAAAATTACTAATTTTCTTGTTGTTTATAAAGTTTTGAAAAACTTTACTAAACTAGAGAAAATTAATTTATGAAATTTTCCTGTTGGTTTTTGTTTTTTTTGTTTCTGTTTTATCTTGTTTTGCCTCTTTTTGCTCAGCTTTATTTTCCTGTTTTGTCTCTTTCTTTGTTTCTTCTTTCTTTTCCTGCTTTACTTCTTTGTTATCTGCGGATTTTTCCTTTGTTTCTGTTTTTTGTTCAGAAACTGTAACTTTGGAAATTTTACCTGCAATATCATCCAGAAACTTCTTACCCTTGGCTGTTATCAGCCTTCCCTTACGCAGGCTTTTCAGATCTTTTTTAACAAAACCTTCTTTCTCAAGCTGCTGTATTATCTTCCTTAGTATGCTTCCTGAACCCTTATAGAAATGCTCTGGCTTTACTCCTCTATTTTTTTTGCCGCCATACTTTACCCTTAACTTAGAGACTCCAATTGGACCAAACCTATAAACATGTCTTAAAACAGAAGCCGCCCTTACATACCACCAATCCTTTATAGATGGAGGTATTTCCTTATGCACGCCTGTCTTGACAAATGGCGCCCAATCAGGCGCTTTTATTGGTTCTAATTTTTTTAATTCCTCTGCTGCTTTTTCAATTAGCTCAGATGGATCACAGTTGTATATTGTCCCCATTTTTATCAAATCTTTAATTTAATTTTCTTCTTGCCTTGCGGCAATAGAATGGCTAACTTTGTCAGCGCAATAGAGAGGAATGGAAATTGGTTTATAAAACTTTGGTATGTGTAAAGTAAAGTTTCTAAGTAAACAGGTTTTGGGCTGTGCCAGAGCAGTGTTGCAAGCGGGCATGTAACTACGTCGCATGCAGGGCGAGACAAAATGTTGCATCTTGATTTATTTATTAAATATCATTTCATGCACATACACAACATTTTAATTAATATCATTGCATGCTTCTTCCCACCCGCCTCCCCTAAATTAGGCACAGCTAGTATGTATACTTTACATGTTTACTTTACAGTATGCCATTTTCGAAATTGACGGTTATATCTAACTGGACTTTTTAAACCATTCCAAAGCAACAGCCGCCATTAAATTTAAATACAACCATTACATAGAGATACCTAAATGGATAGCAATGAAAGAATATTTCAGATATTGTATAATACTGATGAAGTTACCTGGCAGACTCTGCTTTATGAGCTCATCAAGAAAGAAGGGATGAATCCCTGGGATATCAATATAAGACTGCTCACAAAAAAATACATTGAGACAATAAAAAAATTGAAGGATCTTGATTTCCGCATTTCCGGCAAAGTATTGCTTGCAGCCGCTATTTTACTGAAAATAAAATCAAACAGGCTCCTTAATGAGGATTTATCCGAATTTGACAGATTGCTTACACAGCCAGAGGAAGACCTTCTTGAAGAGATTGACTTGGAAGAACCAAGAGTTTACGGCGAAGAAAAACAGCCACTTATACCCAGGACACCGCAGCCAAGAAAAAGAAAAGTCTCTGTTTTTGATCTTGTAAAGGCTCTGGAAAAGGCTCTTGAAGTAAAAAAACGCAGAGTGTTAAATTCAATCCCTCCAATGAATGTCAAAATACCTGAAAAAAATAAGGATATAACCCAGATAATAAGGGAAGTCTATAGCAAGATAATATCATTTTTCACCAGAAACAAACAAAATAGGCTTACTTTCTCCCAGCTTGCGCCATCCAACACAAAAGAAGACAAGATTTACACATTTATTCCATTATTGCACTTAACAGCCCAAGGGAAAGTAAATCTAGACCAAAAAGAGCATTTTGGTGAAATAGGGATAATGCTTAACGCCAAAAAGGATGTTGGGATGGAAAGTTGATGAATTATTTTATTTTTTGATTATACCTTAATACATGAACGTGTTGGTAAAGTAGAAAATCAACAGGAAAATTTCATAAATTAATTTAAAATAGTAAATTTTCTCTATGCCCAAAAAGAAGGCCAAATTGTAAAAACTTCTTCAAAAAAAGATACAGCAAAAGGCCTGTTAGATATTTTAGAGAAAAATTTTTAGCGGGGTGAAGATGCCTTTAATTGATGTGCATGCTCATACAGAGTTTTCTCTGGAGAAATTAATAAGAATACATAGCTCGTTTACAGATTCAAGATTAACAAAAGAGGAACTTTTAGAAGATGTAGAAAACCTAGGAATAGAATATATGTTCTCGATAGGGAAAAAAGATGGTATGTTAAGATCTTTTTCTAGTGGAGAAATAACTGATGGTGTGGATACCTTAAAAAAAGAATTAAAGCAATATCCATTTTTAAAAAGAATCATAGCAGTTAGTTTACAGAATGAGGGCAATTTAAATCAAATTGAGAAATATTCAAGAAATGAGCTTGTATCAGGCATTAAAGTTTATTATGGTTACTCAATTACTGATCCTAACAGTGAAGAACTAAAGCCGTATTATGACCTTGCTTCGGAATTTGGCTTACCATTGTTCTTTCATGTTGGGTGGTGTTTTCCTAATATTAAGGAAATTGCACATCCATCAAAGATTGAACCAGTACTGGAGCAATACCCTAATACGCAATTTGTTTTGTGCCATTTAGGTTACCCTAAGGTAGAGGATACAGCTGATATTGTCTCAAAATATGGCAATGCATTCGCAGATATATCCGGGCTGGTATCAAATCAAAGTATAAAAAATGGCAGATATAAGCAAGACTTGAAAAAAGTAAAGCCAGTTATAACAGAATTATTGGAAAGTGATGTAGGAAACAAGCTTATGTTTGGTTCTGATTATCCAATAGTACCGATTGAAGTATACTTTAATTTATTAAAAGAGATTATTCCGCAAGAACATCATGATAATGTCTTTTACTGGAATGCAAAAAACTTTTTTAAGTTATAAAAACTTCAAAGGACTATTGTCAATTTAATCTCTGATGGGCTGCATTCAAAATATTTTAATCGGCTGTGCCAGAGCGGACTTTAGACAAAATGCTGCATCTTACTTGCTTAAATAAAAAACATTTGGTGAAGATACGCAACATTTTAATTTCAGATAAAACATGATTCTTCCCACCCGCCTCCCCTAGAAAGGCACAGCCTAACTTTTTGAACGCAGCCTCTCTGATGTCAAAACTTTCTTAAACACAAAATATAAATACACTTCCAATTCCTCTTTTTTTATGAGGATTCTGACCAAAGAAGAGTTTGAGAATCAAAAAGACGCAATAAGGACAAGCTTAATCGAAAGTAATCCAGTATTTATTTACCCGACTGACACAATTTACGGCCTTGGCTGCAATGCGCTAAATAAAGAAGCCGTTGAAAAAATAAGAGATATAAAACAAAGAAAATCAAACCCTTTTTCTGTAATTGCTCCAGGCAAGGAATGGATTGATGAAAATTGCGTTATAAATGAAAATGTAAAAGAATGGGTAAAGCGCTTGCCAGGCCCTTACACATTAATATTAAAGACAAAAAAACAATGCGCTGCAGAAAATGTTGCTCCTGGCTTGGACACTTTAGGTGTAAGAATTCCAGATCACTGGTTCAGTAAGTTTGTTAATGAAGCCGGAATACCAATTATATCAACATCCGTTAACAAAAGTGGAGCTGATTTTATGGCATCTTTAGATGACCTGGATGCAGAAATAAAAAGCAGAGTTGATTTTACGGTCAATGAAGGTGTTAAAAAAACTAAGCCAAGCAGAATTATTGATTTAACAGACAAGGTCGAGGTTATAGAAAGATAGCATTATTCTTATTCGCTTAAGCCCAATTCACTCATGCCTATAACATTATTTTTGTCTTTGTCATCTGCTATTCTAGGGCAGGCTGTATTGACCCAAAAATCTATGAACGGAAAGTTTGCCGTTTCATTTGAATCCAATGTATCAAAAACAAAAACAAAGCATTTTTTGCCTTTTTCTTCTAATTTTTTCTTTATCTCAGCAGCTTTTTTATAGCTATATTGGCCTGGCTTTATTGAAACCAGGATTCCTACATTATTTGCATGAAGAAATTTGACATATTTTGCCTTTCTGCTTTTTTCATATTTTTCAATTTCATCCCTATTCAATTCAGAAAAAACATTAGAAACTGGATTAAAAACAAAAACTTCTTTTTTTGTATTCAAAGCAACACCTAAAGGATGAAAATGACCGGAGCCAATGTAAAGAAATGCATCAACATTATTTTGTATTTTTTTCGCTGCCCCCGCATCGCAGCCTAGAATCTGCCCAGAATTCTGCTTGTCTTTTCCTACCAAGACTTCCCTGCCGTTCTCTTCCAAATATTTTCTTACCTCTTTTATCCTGTCAAGAAACTGAACTGTTGAAACTATACCTATTCTTTTCGGTAATTTATCAAGGTTAATTTCTTCCAGCTCAATCTTTCCAGTGTATTTTGCATGAATATATGCTGTTTTCATAAGCAAAGGAAATGCAATTTGGTATTTAAATGCTGTTAAAACCTAATAAGCAGCCAAAACAGCTACATCTCAAATAAGGGCTGTGCCTTTTTAGGGGGAGGCGGGTGGGAATGAGCACTTAATGATGTCAATTAAACTGGTGCATGTTGTTAAGGAAACATATTCACAAACAAAATCACGGTAGCCCATTTTGGCTTCGCCCTGCATGCGGCTATGCCGCATGCTCGCTTGCAATACCGCTCTGGCACAGCCACATTATCAAATTTTTCTTATGTGAGATGTAGCCAGCCAAAAACCAAAAATTTATAAATACTCAATAACTACTCTAAAGTGTTAAAAGTATTATTACAAAAATGCAAAAGCTAGAACCAAATCCTAACTTGTATTTATTTATTCCTGGACCGCATGCAGTTGAGCAAAAATATCTGGAAATTCTAAGAAAACCTGTTACCGGACATAGAGAAAAAATATATAAAAAATCCTGTATAAATCTTATGGAGGGATTGACTGAACTGTTGGGTTTGCAAGATCAAAAGCCTTTTGTCACAACAAGCCATGCCACAGACCAGTTTTCTAATGTCGCGCAGTTAGTAGGTAAAAATGAGTCTGTTGTGGCAGTAAACAGCGGATTTTTTAGTGAAAATGCAATTCAGGAAATGAGAGCTGCAGGAGTTACAGTGCATGAATTAAATGTTGAATATGGCAAAACAGTTGATTTAAACGTGTTGCATGATTATGTTCTTCACTTTCAACCTGCTGCTGTTTATATTACTGGAAACAATACATCTACAGGCACATATCAATTAAAGCCTCGTTTAAGAGATGCAATTGGGGAAGAGACATTGCTTATCGTTGATGAAGTCAGCATGATGGCTGGCTGTAATTACAACAGGAATGAATATGGGGTGGATTTCGGTTTTTCAGGCACACAAAAATGCTTTATGTTGACGCCAGGAGTTGTAGTGGGATATATAAGTAAGAGAGCCCAGGAAAAAGCAAAGGAAGCTGGAGGGCCTAAAATCCGTAACCTTGCTGCATTAGTGGAGTCCTCAGCAGAAGGCAAGCCAAATGCAACTGACAACACAAGCCTTGTACGAGCACTTGAAGAAAGAGTTTATGGTTTATTAAAGGCAGGCGGTGTAGATTTTATTAATACCAGAAACAGAGAATTAAATTTAATTTATAGTGCATTCTTGGAAACATTGGAAGAGTTTGGCGTAAGATCCTTCCCAGAAAGAAAAGATGCTTCTCCTACTGTAGGTTGTTATAGTTATGACCCGGAAATAATCGATCTTGGAGAAATTAAAGAATTGATGAGCAGGAACAGTTCAATAGTTAAAGGATACAATGGCGTT
>DAOVKD010000178.1 GCA_030631975.1 Candidatus Woesearchaeota archaeon | reverse complement strand
GATGAGGAAAAGACTGAAAAATTATCCAAAGATAAAAAGAGTTAGTGGTTTAAATGCAGGCATATGTTGGCGGGATAGTTCCTTTATCAACAGTTGACTGGTCAGCTAATGTTTGCACAGTAATCTTTTTTTCAGGATGTGACTTCAGATGCCCTTATTGTTACAATAAGGATTTTATAGATTTTAAAGAGGAATTCTTAAAAGATTTAAAGGATGTCAAAAAAGAGATAATAAAAAATTCTGGTTTTATTGATGCTGTTCTTTTTTCAGGAGGCGAGGCATGCCTTCAGAGGCAGGCATTACTAACCTTAGCAAGATTTACAAAAAAACTTGGTTTAAAGGTTGGAATTGAAACAAATGGCTCAAAGCCCTACTCAATAAAATCATTAGTTAACGAAAACCTGCTGGATTTTATTGCTTTGGATATAAAAGCTCCTTTTAAAAAAGAGATTTTCGAAAAAGTTACGCAGTCAGGGACTTTTTTTAAAAGACCAGAAGATGTTATTAAGGATATTAAACAAACAATTGAGATATTAAAGAAGAATCAGGATAAGATCCAGATAGAATTGAGGACAACTGTTGTTCCAGGGCTTATTTTCAGAAAAAATGATATTCTGGAAATAGCTAAAGAAATTAATGGATTAAACTGCAGATGGGTCTTGCAACAATTTATATCCAATAAAGGAACGCTTGATCCAAAGCTGAATAGTATAGAATCACCAACAAAAAAATTCTTAGAAAACCTAAAAAAAGAATGCCAAAAAAAATACAGCAAACTAAGAATTGATATTAAGGCATAATGATTTAGTTTTTTTCAAGGAAATCTTCCCATATTTTAATTGCTTCTTTTTCTGTTTCTTCAACTGTTTTTGGAAAGTTTGTATCAAGATAAATAACTTTTGAGCCATGATTTTCAAACAGGTTTTTCAACCACTGGCTGTTGTACCTTTGCTCAACCCTTCTCTGAAAGTTTATTTCCTCAAAAATAGCCTTATCATGTTTTTGCCTCTGGCTTAGTCTTTGCATAACTGTTTCCGGCGCAACCTGTGCTATTATCAAGAGATTTGGAGAATTCTGCAATGCAAGCTTATTTCCTGGCAGCCTCATAATCTCTGTTAAGGCTATATTGCCCTGAACAGGCTGGTAAACAATAGAGCTTATAACCCCTCTTTCCTGAAAAATATATTTTCCCTGTTTTAAGGCAGGAATAATGACTCTCTTATAAAGTATTTCCCTGTCTAGGGAAAACGCATGTGCAGTAGATGTTATTGAATAATTGCGGTTGTTTTTTCTTACTATTTCTTCTCTTAAAGCACACCCAACCCAGCAATGGCTCATCTCACTGGAAACAATTACATCAAAGTCATTTATCTCCTCTGGCTCTGGAAACCTGTTGTTTTCCTTGCAGTATTCATTTAAGTCCAGTATTTTAAGCTGCTTTTCTTCAGCCCATTTTTTCAGGGCATTAACAATAACTCCCTTGCCAGAACCGTCAAGGCCGTCAACCATAACAAACCCTTTTTGCATATAAGAATTATTTGCAATAATCTATATAAATCTTTTGAAAATTAAGAATTTTAGCTTTATAGTAAATATTAGAAAATATAATGAAAGAAGAGGTCTCTGAAATCAGTTCCGTATCTTGCCATCTGAAGAGGGGTTCCTAAGGTTACTTTTATATTTTTATCTAAACGCACATTTTCGAATGTAGTATGATAAATACTTGCTGTAATTACTCTATAATACCCATCTGGCAATTCAAATGTTTCAGTCCCGATATAATCATTTAGTCTTCTTTGTTCAACTAACCTACCACCATGATTCATATCTAATATGCTTATTAGAGGGAGTCTGTCTTCTTTAAATTTGCCCAGAGCTGGAACTAATTTTTCTTCAATATTCTTTATTTCTCCTTTTGATAATGGAGTTTCAATTTTAACTTCTAATTGATATTTTCCAGACATTTTCTCTCTTGTTCTCACATTAATCATCTCTCTCCTCTTTCATACTCGTTAAATCCTTCTTCGATGCTTACTTTTCCATCCGTTTTTATATATCTATTAACAGCATGGCCTAAACGATCTAGATCTTTAAAGTATGAATAGGCAATTTTATCTTCTTTAGGGTATAATGCTCCTATTGGATCTGCAGCCATTGTAAATCTAAAAAGTGGATCTACAGCCCCAATATTTTGGTCTCTAGGTAGACTGTCCCACCATTTTTTAGCTTCTTCTTTAATTTTCGAATAAGTTCTGCTCATCCCTTCTATACTATGCACTTTTTCATATGCCTTTACAGCAACTAACAACATAGATGGGTCTTGAAGAGCTTCATCTCCGAGTTGGATAATTTCTTCTATATTCTCTAAATTTTCTACCTTTTTGATCCCTTTCATTATCTCGGAAATTTTTGGATCTTCGCCAAATAAAGATTTCATTTTAATTACCTCCTTACTTTATACAAAAATTTCATTTTTCCACTTTTTTAACATTTGCTTGCTTTATTATTTCAGACAATTTTTCCCCATATACTCTTCTTTGCTCTTCATATAAAGTGTTGACTTTTATACTGGTTTCTTGGTAGATTGATAAAAAAGCTTT
>DAOVKD010000184.1 GCA_030631975.1 Candidatus Woesearchaeota archaeon | reverse complement strand
TACTGTTGACAACAGACACTCTGGTTGAGGATGATCATTTTAATTTAAACTGGTTTAAGCCAGAACAGATTGGTTCTAAAGCAATTGAAAGCAATATATCGGATATAGCGGCAATGGGTGGTTTTCCAAAATATGCATTAATATCCCTTACACTACCTAAAGACACCAATATTAATTTTTTTAATAGATTATACAGCGGAATAAATAAAGCTGCAAAAAAATATAAAATAAGCATTATTGGAGGTAATTTAAGCTCCGGAAAAAAAATATCCATAACCATAAGCTTAATTGGTCTTGTTGAAAAAAAGAATTTATGTTTAAGAAGTGACGCAAAAGTAAATGATTTAATTCTTGTTACAGGAACTCTTGGAAATTCTAGAGCAGGTTTAGAATTGTTTAGACACAATAAAAAGGGAAGCTCAATAAATTATTACCTGAATCCAAAATCAAGGCTTAGGTGGGCAAGAATATTGGCAAAGTATGCTAATGCAATGGAAGATGTTTCAGATGGCCTGGCTTCTGAAGTTATTAACATATGCAATGAAAGCAGAACAGGCGCAGTTGTCTATAAGGAAAAAATCCCATTAAGCAGAACAACAATTGCAGATGCAAAAAAACTAAAAAAAGACCCCTGCAACTATGCCTTATACGGCGGAGAGGATTTTGAGTTGGTTTTTACAGTTAATGAAAACAATTTAAACAAGCTAACAGGAATAAAATACACTGTTGTAGGAAAAATACTGCCAAAAAACAAAGGAATTTATCTGTTTGACAAAATAAAAAAGAAATTAAGGTATGGCTATGAGCATTTTAAAAATAATTAATAATCTTAATAACGTCTGCCAAACGACCTTGATCTTCCATACCCAGATGAACTGCTTCTTCCATGTGTTCTTGGCCTGTGTTCAGATACCCTTGGTCTTCCATGAAATCCTGACCTTGGCCTGTGATAGCCTCTTGGACTTCTGCTTCCAAAACTTCCTCTTCCTCTAAATCCACCTCTGCCTTCAGAGCTTCTTCTATTCCCTGCATTGAACCTTAACTTTTCAAAATCTTCTAAAGGAAGTTGTTTGACATTGACAGGGTACCTGCTTAGTATTTCCCTGAATACATCATGATCTCTTTCGCTTAATAATGTAATTGCTTTTCCTGATTTTCCAGCTCTTGCAGTCCTCCCAACTCTATGTATATATTCTTGGGCATCTTGTGATAAGTCATAGTTAAATATATGTGAAACATCCTTAATATCCAAGCCTCTGGCTGCAACTGCCGATGCTACAAGAATATTCGGCCTTCCTTTATGGAAATTTTCTATTGTTTTTAATCTTCTATTTTGGCTTAATTTTCCATGAATCATATCAGCTTTTATTCCATTATCTCTTAAGTTTTTTGTAACTAGTTCAACAGTAGATCTTGCAGAGCAAAAAATAATTGCTAAGTCTTTTTCTTCTTTCCTCAGTAGATGCACAAGTAAAGAGAATTTCTCATGCTGTTTTACATCATAATAGTACTGCTCAAGATATTCTTCCTCTACATGCGCTTCTGTCTGCGTAGTTACTGAATTATGCATGTATTCTCTCTTAAGCACTTCTATTTCATTTGAAAGTGTTGCTCCAAATAATAGAACTTGTCTATTATTTGGTGTTTTGTTCACGATTCTTCTTATGTCTTCAATAAAACCCATCTCAACCATCTTGTCAGCTTCATCTAATACAGCGCATTTTATTCTTGATAGATCAAGTTTATGGTTTTCTAAATGGTCTAATAACCTTCCAGGCGTGCCAACAACAATATCAGCTCTTTCAATAGCCTCTATCTGCGGATTAATTGAAACTCCGCCATAAACAGTAGCAACTGAAAATTTTATATGTTTGCCAAATTTCTTTAGTTCTTTAGAAATCTGCACTGCTAGTTCTCTTACAGGAACAACAACCAGGAATTGTATTCCCTGGCCATGCTCTATGTTTTCCAGTATTGGAATACCAAAAGCAGCTGTTTTTCCAGAGCCTGTCTTTGATATGCTTATGACATCCTTCCCCTGTTTTATTAAAGGAATTGATTTTACCTGTATTTCAGTAGGTTCTTTTAACCCCATTTCCTTTAAACCCTGAACTATTTCTTTGTTTATATTTAAATCTTCAAATATCATTTTGTCTATATTCTCCTTGAATAAAAACGTACGTGTTGAAATATCTCCACTGCACGTTGAAACAGAAAAAGCAAACTTAATCACTATACTCCCTGTTCCCTCTATCCAATCTATATGCTAGAGTATATATGTGATTTATAAAGGTTTGGGTTTACTCGGCTTTGTCCGAAAAGTAGCCCCTGACCGAAAAGTCAGGATTCTGTCCGATAAGTCAGTGTTTTCGGATACTTTTCGGACAAAGCTCCCGAAACCGAAAGTTATTTAAATAGGTATACTTATTAGTATATTCAAATTAGACTATCGTTGAAGGATATTAACAACGATATCTATCACCTCTTTTTCCCTCGCAAGGCTCATGACCTTGAGTAGGCAGGTTC
>DAOVKD010000084.1 GCA_030631975.1 Candidatus Woesearchaeota archaeon | reverse complement strand
GCTCTGGCACAGCCCTAAAAAGACTTTTTGGATGAAGCCATAATAACGTGTCAATAACTGGTTAAATGTACAGCATAAAATGGAAACTAAGATAAGAAGAAAGGAAACTGCAAATCTTCCTACAGAATATGGCGGCTTTACTGCAATTGTTTATGAAGATAATGAAGGGCTGCATCATATTGCATTGGTCAAAGGGGATATTAGCAAGAAAGATGTTTTAGTCAGGGTTCATTCAGAGTGTCTTACTGGTGATGTTCTCCATTCCTTAAGATGTGATTGTCGTCAACAACTTGAGAAGTCATTAAAGCTGATAGCAAAACAAGGCGGTGTTTTAGTTTACTTAAGGCAGGAAGGCCGTGGAATTGGGCTGTTAAATAAAATAAAAGCATATTCATTGCAGGATGACGGCCTGGATACTGTCGAGGCAAATGAAAAGCTTGGCTTTAAGGCTGATATGAGAGACTATAGTATTGGTGTGCAGATCTTAGCTGATTTGGGCTTAAAAAGAATAAGATTGCTGACCAACAATCCAAAGAAAATAGAAGGTTTAGGGAAATACAGCATTAAGATTGTTGAAAGAGTTCCATTAATAATAAAGCCTAACACTATAAATAAAAAGTATCTTGAAGCAAAAAAAGAAAAATTGGGGCATTATTTAGAGGATAAAGGGTTTGTTGGGTAAACTTAAAACCTCAAAAATTCCATAAATAGTTTATGTTGTATCATACAACTTATCTTCATAAATTAGTCTTATTTGTTGTATTGTAAATATTATTGTATTATACAACAGGAAAGTTTAAATAGTTGTTATGTGTTGTACTATACAAAATGGAAGAAAAAGAGAGAATTTTGAATGAAAACTTCAATGAGTACTTTGAATTAGCCCAGCAGGCATTTAAGGCTAAAAAATATAATTCAGCTGTTACTCTCTTTTTCAAGGCTATTAGCGCAGGTGCAGATCTTTTTATTCTCAAAAAAGAGGGTTTTGTCCCTTCGTCACATACTCATAGGTTTAGAATTGCGCAAGAGAAATATTCTGAACTTTACAGTATTCTTGACAAAGATTTTCCATTCTATCAGGATAGCTATACAAAAAGGATGGATAAAGAGGCAGCCGAGGTGCTTATGGAAGATGCTCAAAGAATTAAAGAAATGTCTAAAATCTGAGAAATTTGATAAGACAATTTTTGATATTGTTATGTACGGTTCTTCAGTTAAGGGTAAATATAAGCCTGCAGATATTGATATTATTGTTATCTTCAGAAAAGGAACACTAAAGGAAAGACTCCAAAAAATACACTTTATTAAGCAAAAGATCAAAGTAGAAAAAAAGATTGATACTAAGGGAATTTTGTGGGAAGAGCTATTCCAAGAACAGTTTTTTGCCAGATCTGGAATTATTCTAGAAGGTGTAAGCCTTTTTGATGGAAAGCCTTTCTCATATAAAATGGATTTTAAAGGATTTGTCCTCTTTGTTTACGATTTACGAGATAAGTCTCATACAGAGAAAGTAAAATTTAACTATGTCTTAAGTGGAAGAAAAGACATTGGAATGGTAAACAGGCTGGAGGGAAAACATATAGCGCCAGGGGTTATTCAAATACCCATAAAAAGTTCTCTAGAATTTGAAGAAGTGTTAAAGCAGCATGATATCAATTATTCTAAGCAAAATTGTCTTATTCAACGCTGAATATTTTAAACAGAGTAAGGTATTCTCTAGGGGATAAGAGGTTTGTTGGGTAAACTTAAAACCTCAAAAACCCCATAACCCTGCTCAAATCCTTCTCTTCAACTAAGAATATTGTATCTGTCCAGCAGCTTAGGGTTTCAAATACATTTATGCTGTTTTCTCCCAATAAAGAATAGATGTAAGATATAACACCAGAAGTTGTCTCTATCTGTTTTGGGCTTTTTAATATTACCTCAACTAAATTTATATTTTCTCTGACAATCTTATTCCTAAAAACCTGTTTTATTTTTTTTCCAAATTCCTCAGAAGTTATAATTGTTATTGCGCTTGTTCCTTCTATAATATGAAAAGTTCCCAGAAATTTTTTTGCTTCCTTCTCTATGTCAAATAGATTAGAATAAACAATGTCCTTTTCCAGGACTATGGCACTTATTTTATTTTTAACTTCTATCTTGCTGTTTTTCAGAATACCAAGAATTTTCTTTTCCATTGTAGCTTCTGTTTTTATTTTTCTGTAATATCTTCTGCATGCAATTAAAACAGCATCAAAATTTTTCTTTACATTTAAGCTCAGCTCAATGCATATCTGCCTGGTTAAAGAAGAATAGTTAATAATGCCCTTTTTCAGGCAGTCTTTTACAAAAGGATGCTCTGCTATATACCCCTCTGTAAGCTTTGTTATATTAGCCAAATTATATAACCCCCAACTAAAAATTATATTATGCCTGAGTGATTGATTTATTCATTTCTTTTGCTATGCTGCGGTAAATTTCTACTCTGCTTGCATCGATCCACTCTGAAAGATCTTGTTGTATGATAAATATGAAACTGAAGCTGCAAATACAGCTCCAGATTTTTTAAATGGAGCGCCTATGTCCTGCTCTTTGCGGTACCCTATTCAAAAAGACACATCGCTCAGTAATATAATTCTGGAACCTATATTTAAATGTTTTGTTTAGGACATATTTAATCAAAATAGAACTTATAGTTTTATACACGACATTTTCTCTTCTACTTTAAATGTCTAATATTAGACATCTTTGTCTAATTTGTCCTAAATGGGGCGTTAGGTTTAAAAACAAGGGTAGACGCGCTTATACTATGAAACAAAAAGTTATATTAGCCTACAGCGGCAGGAAGTCTTGGACTGGAGAAATTAAGTAAGGCTCTTATCAAACTAAAAAACCAAAATAATCAGGAAATTAACAAATTTGACTCTGTATTGGATAAATTACTGAATGTCTAGAATTAGACAAAATTGTCTATTTTATCTAAAATCGCAACAAAAAATGGCAGGATTATATTTACAGCCAGAACAAGCAGCTCATGCTTATGAATATTTTGCAAGCAAGGGGATTCCTGCAGAAGAGGGAATGCGTAATTTAGAGGCTATTTTGGGTAAGAAAATCTTAGTCAAAATTGGAGGCGACTGCTTAAACAATGGAGGCTATGATTCAATTGCTCAAAGTTTAGCTGAGTTATATTCATTGGATGTGGTGCCTACGATACTCCATGGCGGCGGCGCTCAGATAGATAAAATTATGGAGGAAAGGGAAATACCAATAATCAAAGTCAATGGTTTGAGAGTAGTTCCTGATGAATCTACATTAGACGCCGTAATAGAAGCGCTGTCAAAAGTAAATGGTAATCTGGTAAACGCAATTAATAAATATGCTGGGTCGGATATAGCAGTTGGTTTAATGAATGAAAAAATTATTTATGCTGAAAAAATGCAGCCAGTAATTGTCAATGAAACAGGGAAGTTAGTTGATTTTGGCTATCTTGGAGATGTGACAAAAGTTGATAATGCTGAGCTTGACTCTTGCATAAAAAAAGGAAAAATTCCAGTGTTGTGGTGCATTGGCTATGGAAATGAGGGGCAGCAATTTAATATAAATGCAGATGTGGTTGGAGGAGCTCTTGCACATAGCCATGTTAAATATATTTTACTAACCACTACTGGAGGATACAGAGAAAATGGCGAAATTGTTCCAGAAATGAATTTAGAAGAAGCAAAAAAACATAATGCAGATGGCGGAATGGGTGTAAAGTTAAACTCGATTGTAGAGTTGTTAGAAAATCCAAAAAATACAAACTTAGATTCAGTACAAATTGCTTCACCCGATAATTTACTGTATGAATTGCTAACAGATAAGGGAAGAGGCACAATTATAACAAAATAATAAAGAAAAATTAAACTCCAATCAAAGACTCCGAACTCCCGCAGTAGAAATATGCTTTTGATTTGTCAAGGTTCATCAGTCTTTTTATTCTGTTCAATTGCTTCTTAGCTTTTATAATTCTGTGGCTGCACTTTACCTCATATAAATCAACTTTATTGCCTTTTTTTGCAACTATATCTATCTCCCCTAAGCTTCTTTTCTTACCTGCAGCCTTAACATTAATAGAAACAAAATCGTATTTGTGCTTAATCTTGTCTCTTAGCTTAAGAACATACTCATCGTGCTTTGTAAGATGCTTTTGTTTAAGAGCCATTCTTTACATTAAAAATTATAGGCGTGGAAATATTTAAATGTTTTGGATACCAAATTTTAAAATAACTTTTATAGCTAATGGCTGCGTTCAAAATCTCGCTTATGCTTCGGATTGCCATCGGTTCGCATTTGATTATAATGAGCACAAGGCGACATGCTCAGAAACCCTCAGACTATTTTGTTTCGGTTTCTGGCACCAACTTCGTTGGTTCCCCGTAAGCCACCATAGGTG
>DAOVKD010000124.1 GCA_030631975.1 Candidatus Woesearchaeota archaeon | reverse complement strand
ATTATTACGGCGGCCGTGATGTAGTCTGGTTAGCATAGGAGACTGTGGAACTAAAAATAGCACGACTCTCCTAGGGTGGGTTCAAATCCCACCGGCCGCCCTTCTTTTATTAATAAAATATTCAAGCCTTTTTTGCTTTCTTTTTATTGTAAATCCTATTTTTGTAAAATAATTCCATATTTTTATGAGATTTTATCACAGATTCATGTGTTTTATCTGCCGAAAGTCCAGTGCTTTAGCCAGCAGCCACCATTTGTCAATTCTGAAATCAATAACTTTATAAATTTTAAAAAATCATCAAATTGCATAATGAAAACAGGCTACAAAGTTGTGGATGCAATGACCATAAGCCCTATTTCTGTAAATGCAGACACAACATTACTGGAATGCGCAGTGGTAATGTCAAAGAAGCATGTTGGAGCTGTTGTGGTTAGAGATTTGGATTCATTGGGAATCCTGACAGAGCAGGATATTGTAAGAAAAGTCGTAGCTAATAGAGTAAATGTGAATGAAAAAGTAAAGGATTTTATGGAAACAAAACTGATCACAATTTCTCCGGATATGGATATCTATAATGCTCTTATAAAAATGAGGGACAACAACATCAGGCATTTGCCTGTTGTTGAGAATAATGAAATGGTTGGTCTGCTCACGATAAAGGATATCCTTAAAATAGAGCCAGAGCTTTTTGATTTAATTGTTGAAAAATTTGAGTTAAGGGAAGAAAGCAGGAAGCCAATCAATAGAATAATACCAACAGAAGGCATTTGCCAGGCATGCGGCGGGTATTCTGAAAAGGTGAAAGAGATAAATGAGACAGTTCTTTGTGAGAAATGCGCCAAAGAGCAAGTCCATGCTAAAGAACAAATCCAATTATAACATTTTTCAAAACCAGCGAAAAACAAAAGACTAACTATATAGTTTTTCTGGGCTTCTTACCAGAAACCAGCGAAAACCCACAGACTATTTTGTCACGGTTTTCTGGGCTTGCTAACGCAAACCAGCGAAAAACAAAGGACAATTTATATGGTTTTTCTGGGCTTTGAAACTTTATAAAAATTAAAATGACGAAAGAAAAGTTTCAAAACCAGCGAAAACACACAGACTATTTGACTGCTTTTCTGGGTATTTGAAAATTAAAAATTTTTCAAAACCAAGGAAATAAAAATTTCCGGGTTGAGAAAATCGATTTTCCATAACATTTAAATACATTCTATACAGGTTTTCCCTTATGGAACCACTACCCTTTACTCATGAGAAAATTCCAGCCTGTACCACATACATACAGTACAAGGGAGTCTGGGATATGCAGGACTTGTATGAATTTGTTGCCTCTTTCTTCAGCAGGCAAAAATTTAAGTTCTATGAAAGGCGTTTAATACAAAAGCGTCCTGGACCTTTCGGCCCTGAAACTTATTATGTATGGGAAGCCACAAGGGATGTAGAGGAATATTATAGGTTTGCAATAAACCTCTTTCTGCATACATATGATACACAAGACATAGAGGTTGTCATGAAAGACGGCAGCAAAAGAACCTTTACCAAGGGAAGAATATGGATACAGTTCAGGGGAAGAGTAGAAATGGACTATGACAAGAGATGGGAAGAAACTGCTTTTTACGCTAATTTAAGGAATTTCTACCATGAGTATGTTATAAAGAAAAAAATAGAAGGCATATGGTGGGATAATATGTACTACACTGTTTTTTTAAAGCTGCAGTCATTGGTTAAAGAAAGATTGAAGATGGAATCAGAAGGCTATGAGCACAGGTATTTCCACAAGGTAAGGTAAAATGTCAGAACTCAGACTGGTTGTAGATCATTTAAGGCTTAATTATAGTGGTCCATTTGATGCTAATGCTTTATTCAAGCATATAAACGCCTTTCTCTTTGAAAGAGGTTTTGATTTAAAGGTTGAAAAAGAATTTGAGCAGAATACAAAAACAGGAAAGCAGATGGAATTTCTAATAATACCCTGGAAAAGAATAAGCGATTACACCAGACACCATATCAAGGTAAGAATCCTAGTTTACGATTACAATAAAGTGGATGCAGTAGTAGACAAAAAAAAAGTCAAGGTTGGAAACGGAAGAGTTGTAATGTACATCGATGGTTATCTGGAGTTGGATCAAGAGGAAAGATGGGAATCTGTACCCTTTTTTCAGTTTTTAAGGTCCATTTACAATAATTTTATCTACAAGGTCTATACAGATAGGTTTGAGCAGAGATTGAGCTATGACGTGCATCATTTATACGATACAATAGAAAGGTTCTTTAACATGTACAAGCATTATAAGGTTGTATCAAAAGTGCCTCCTTTTGTTTCAGTGAGCTAAAATGGTAGAAAAAAAACAGATAGTATTTGACTTAAGGGCAACTTACAACGGGCCCTTATCCATAGAAAATTTTTATGAAGAAGTAGAGAAATGGATGGAGGAAAAAGGCCTGCAAAAGGAATTAAAAAGAAAATCCGAAGATGTAACCACAAAAGGAAAAAAATTAGAGTGGATAATAGAGGCATGGAAAAAACTTACTGATTCACACAAGCATGTAGTAAGGCTGAGGGTCTTATTTAACAATGTTAAAGAGATCAAGCTAAAAAGAAAGGGGCATACTATAAAGATAAACCAGGCAGATGTTTTGATAGTTATAGACGGATTCCTTGAAACAAGCCTCACAGCCAGATGGACCCAGAAACCCTTATTTGCCTTTTTAAGCAGGCTTTACGACAAATATATATGGATGGTATTGGAAAAATATGATGCGCCCATTGATGAAGACTGCTATGATCTGCATAAAAGGCTTAAGGCTTTTTTTGAATTGTATAAGATGAAAGTTGGGTAAATTAGTAATTCTAACTAGTTCTTAGCACTGGACATTTACACATAAGGTATTTAAATACAATTCTCTCATTAATTATCATCAAATCACACTGAATAATGGTGATTATAATGGATGATATAACTTCAGAATTTGCGGAAATACTCGGATTACTTTGTGCTGAAGGTTCTTATATACTTTCATATTCAAGTTATTGGGGCAAAGATAAAGGTAAAGATAGATTTTTTAAAAATGATAAATCAGAAAGAATAGAATTTACTAATATGGATAACAAATTGTTGAAACATTATATAGATTTACTAAATAAAGAATTTGATTATAACCCCGCGATAACAAAACATCATAAAGTCAATATCTGCACAATTTCGATTATTAAAAGAATAATAAAAGAAACAAATCTTGGAAATGAAAAATGGAGAGTTCCAGAATCTGTATTATCTTCTAGCGATGGTGTAAAGACTTCATTTATACGTGGCTATTTCGATGGAGATGGAAGTTCTAGTGGCATAATAAGATTCGTTTCAGTAAATAAACTTGGGCTCCAACAAGTATCTAAACTTTTAACGGACCTTAGATTTACCCACAGTTTGCAAAATCCTTGCTTCAGAAAAGGGCGTAAACCTACACATACAATTCAACTTAGCAGAAAAGAAAAAGAAAGATT